>NZ_JBDYKJ010000001.1:0-133777 GCF_040012395.1 Nocardioides sp. 31GB23
GGCCGCGCTCGGCACCGTCACCACCCGGCCATCTGGGCCGGGCGCCGCTCGCCCAGGGAAGGCGTGGTGGCGTTGTCGAGCACGGCCGGTACGGCGAGGCAGGTGCCCTGCTCCCGTCGTTCCGAGTGGTTCCATGCTGCGCCCTGCGTGGTCCCGGTCACCATCGTCCGGTGGTACTAGTACCCCCGGGACGGCGCGGCTCAGCGCATCAGCAGGTCGCCGAGGTCCCGCGGGGACAGACCCTCGAGCGTGGGTCGCAGCACGCGCCGCGGCCCGGGCAGCACCGGCACGTGGTTCTCGACCACCAGCACCGTGCAACCGGCGGCCTCGGCCGACTTGGCGCCGGTGTTGGAGTCCTCGATGGCCACGCAGTCCCGCGGTGCGACGCCGAGGGCGGCGGCCGCTGTCAGGTAGGGCTCGGGGTGCGGCTTGCCGAGCTCGACCTTGTCGCCGGTGACGATGACCCGGAACGTCTCGGGCGGCAGGTGCACAAGGATCGGTGCCACGAACCGCTCGTAGGACATCGTGACCAGCGCGCAGGCGATCCCCGCCCCACTTGCCTCGAGCAGCAGCTCCCGCGCTCCCGGCACCCAGGGCACGGCCCGCTCGACGCGGGCCACCACCCCGTCGAGGAGCTCCTCGACGATCCGCTCGGGCGTCAGGTCGATGCCCATGTGCTCGCGGATGTAGCGCCCCGAGGTCAGCAGGTCGTTGCCGACCAGGTCGAGGGCCTGCGCCCGCGACCAGGTGCCGCCGTACCGCTCGGCGAGGGCGAACTCGGTCTCGATCCAGTAGGGCTCGGTGTCGACCAGGGTGCCGTCCATGTCCCACAGCAGGGCTGCGGGCAGCCCCGGGCTCGCGTCGTCGGCCACGGGTCAGTCCTCGGGGTCGTAGCCGAGGTTCGGCGAGAGCCAGCGCTCGGCCTCGGCGAGGCTCCAGCCCTTGCGCTCGGCGTACGACTCGACCTGGTCGCGCGCGATCCGGCCGACCACGAAGTACTGCGACTGCGGGTGGCTGAAGTACCAGCCCGACACCGAGGCGCCCGGCCACATCGCCATCGACTCGGTCAGCGAGATGCCGGTGCTGGCCTCGACGTCGAGCAGCTCCCACAGGGTCAGCTTCTCGGTGTGGTCGGGGCAGGCCGGGTAGCCGGGCGCGGGGCGGATGCCCTCGTAGCGCTCGGCGATGAGGTCCTCGTTGCTCAGCTGCTCCTCGGGCTGGTGGCCCCAGAAGTCGGTGCGCACCCGCTGGTGCAGCCGCTCGGCGAACGCCTCGGCCAACCGGTCGGCCAGCGACTCGAGCAGGATCGCGTTGTAGTCGTCGTTGGCGTCCTTGAAGGCCTGCACCCGCTCGGGGAGCCCGATGCCGGCGGTCACCGCGAAGCCGCCCACGTGGTCGGCCAGGCCGGTCTCGCCCGGTGCCACGAAGTCGGCGAGCGACTTGTTCGGCACCCCGTCGCGGTGCTGGCCCTGCTGGCGCAGGTGGTGCAGCCGGGTGCGCTCGGCGGAGCGCTCGTCGTCGGTGTAGAGGATGGTGTCGTCGCCCTCGCCGGCGGCGGGGAAGAAGCCGTAGACGCCGCGGGCGCCGATCCACTTCTCGGCGACGACCCGGTCGAGCATCTCCTGGGCGTCGTCGTAGAGCCGGCGCGCGGCCTCGCCGGTGGCGGGGTTGTTGAGGATGTCGGGGAAGCGCCCCTTCATCTCCCAGGCGTTGAAGAACGGCTGCCAGTCGATGTAGTCGCGCAGCTCGGCCAGGTCGTAGTCGTCGAGGACGTGGACGCCGGGCCGGTGCGGGACCGGCGGGGAGTAGTCGTCCCAGTCGATCGGAGTGGCGTTGGCCACCGCGTCGGCGTAGGACAGCTTGGGCCGGTCGGTCTTGTGCGAGTGGCGCTCGCGCAGCGAGTCGTAGTCGGCCTTGACGTCGGCCAGCAGCGTCGTACGCCGCTCGGCGTGCAGCAGCGCGGCCGCGGTCGGCACCGAGCGGGAGGCGTCCTTGACCCAGACCACCGGCCCGTCGTAGCGCGGGTCGACCTTGACCGCGGTGTGGGCGCGCGAGGTGGTGGCGCCCCCGATGAGCAGCGGGATCTCGAGGCCCTGGCGCTGCATCTCGGTGGCCATCGTGACCATCTCGTCGAGCGAGGGGGTGATCAGGCCGGAGAGCCCGATGATGTCGGCGCCGACCTCGCGGGCGGTGTCGAGGATCTTCTGCGCCGGCACCATCACCCCGAGGTCGATGACCTCGAAGTTGTTGCACTGCAGCACCACGCCGACGATGTTCTTGCCGATGTCGTGCACGTCGCCCTTGACGGTGGCCATCACGATCGTGCCGTTGGTGTCCTTGGCGGTGGCGTACTCGGGCTTGTCGAGCTTCTCCTGCTCGATGAACGGGATGAGGTGGGCCACGGCCTTCTTCATCACCCGCGCCGACTTCACCACCTGGGGCAGGAACATCTTGCCGGCGCCGAAGAGGTCACCGACCACGTCCATGCCGTCCATCAGCGGGCCCTCGATGACCTCGATCGGCCGGCCGCCCCTCGCGTCGATCTCGAGGCGCAGCTCCTCGGCGTCGGCCTCGGCGTAGGTGTCGATGCCCTTGACCAGCGCGTGCGTGATGCGCTCGGAGACCGGCAGCGCACGCCACTCCTCGGTGGCGGCCTCCTTGGCCTCACCGACCCGGTTGTGCTCCTCGGCGATCTCGAGCAGCCGCTCGGCCGCGTCGGGGCGCCGGTTGAGCACGACGTCCTCGATCCGCTCGCGCAGCTCGGGCTCGACCTGGTCGTAGACCACCAGCGCGCCGGCGTTGACGATGCCCATGTCGAGGCCGGCCTCGATGGCGTGGAGGAGGAAGACCGCGTGGATGGCCTCGCGGACCGGGTTGTTGCCGCGGAAGGAGAAGCTGACGTTGGAGATGCCGCCCGAGACCCTGGCGCCGGGCAGGTTCTGCTTGATCCAGCGGGTGGCCTCGATGAAGTCCTGGCCGTAGGAGGCGTGCTCCTCGATGCCGGTCGCGACCGCGAAGACGTTGGGGTCGAAGATGATGTCCTCGGCCGGGAAGCCGACCTCGTCGACCAGGATGCGGTAGGCGCGCTCGCAGATCGCCTGGCGGCGCAGGAGGTTGTCGGCCTGGCCGTCCTCGTCGAAGGCCATCACGACCGCGGCGGCGCCGTACTTGCGGCACAGGCGGGCGTGGGCGACGAACGCCTCCTTGCCCTCCTTGAGCGAGATCGAGTTCACGATCGGCTTGCCCTGCACGTTCTTGAGCCCGGCCTCGATGACCTCGAACTTCGAGGAGTCGACCATCACCGGCACCCGGCTGATGTCGGGCTCGCTGGCGATGAGCTTGGTGAAGCGGTCCATCGCCGCGACGCCGTCGATCATGCCCTCGTCCATGTTGACGTCGATGACCTGGGCGCCGTTCTCGACCTGCTGGGCCGCGACGCTCAGGGCGGTGTCGTAGTCGCCGTCCTTGATGAGCTTGCGGAAGCGCGCCGAGCCGGTGATGTTGGTGCGCTCGCCGACGTTGACGAAGAGGCTGTCGCCGTCGATCGTGAACGGCTCGAGGCCCGAGAGCCGCATCGCCGAGGGCACGGTCGCGGGCGTGCGGGGCTGGTGCGGGGCGACCGCCTCGGCGATCGCCGCGATGTGCGCCGGCGTCGTGCCGCAGCACCCGCCGACGATGTTGACGAAGCCGGCCTCGGCGAACTCCCCGACCACCGCGGCGGTCTCGGCGGCCGCCTCGTCGTACTCGCCGAACGCGTTGGGCAGCCCCGCGTTGGGGTAGACCGAGACGAAGGTGTCGGCGACCCGGGCCAGCTCGGCGACGTAGGGCCGCATCTCGCGGGCGCCCAGGGCGCAGTTCAGCCCGATCGCGAGCGGCCGGGCGTGGCGCACCGAGTTCCAGAACGCCTCGGTGGTCTGGCCCGACAGGGTGCGCCCGGAGGCGTCGGTGATGGTGCCCGAGATGACCAGCGGCCAGCGCCGGCCGAGCTCCTCGAAGACGGTCTCGACGGCGAAGATCGCCGCCTTGGCGTTGAGGGTGTCGAAGATGGTCTCGACGATCAGCAGGTCGCTGCCGCCGTCGAGCAGACCCAGCGTGGCCGTGCGGTACGCCGCCACGAGGGCGTCGAAGTCGATGTTGCGGGCGCCGGGGTCGTTGACGTCCGGGGAGATCGAGGCGGTGCGCGTCGTGGGGCCCAGGGCCCCGGCGACGTAGCGCGGACGCTCGTCGGTGGCGACCACGTCGGCCGCGCGGCGGGCCAGCCGCGCCGACTCGAGGTTGAGCTCGTAGGCCAGGGCCTCGAGCCCGTAGTCGGCCAACGAGACCGCGTTGGCGTTGAACGTGTTGGTCTCGATCAGGTCGGCGCCCGACTCGAGGTACTCGCGGTGGATCGACTCGATGATCGCGGGCTGGGTCAGGGTCAGCAGGTCGTTGTTGCCGACCAGGTCGCTGGGCCAGTCGGCGAACCGCTCGCCGCGGTAGCCGGCCTCGTCGGGACGGTCGCGCTGGATGGCGGTGCCCATCGCGCCGTCGATGACCAGGATCCGCTGGGCCAGGGCCGATCGCAGCTCGTCGGTGGCGTCACGGCGCCACTCCCCCGCGCCGACGCGCTCCATGGGGGTCTCGGTGCTGGGCTGGCTCACGCGGCTCTCCTCTCGTGGGGCACCGGCGGCGCCCCGAGCGGGTCCCGCCAGCCTAGGAGGGTGTCCGAAGGCTGGACAGGGTGTTCAGATGGTGACACCGGCGCGCGCGGCGGGCGAAATCCCCGGGGAGGTGAGCTGGGGGGTGACTACGCTGGGTCGGTGATCGAGATCGAGGACGCCCCGGACCTGGTCGACCCCATCGTGATCGCGGCCTTCGAGGGCTGGAACGACGCGGCCGACGTCGCGTCGTCGGTCGTCGACCACCTCATGCTCGCCTGGGGTGCCCGGGTGGTCGGCGCGGTGGACCCCGAGGACTTCTACGACTTCCAGGTCAACCGGCCGGTCGTGGGCAGCGACGAGCTCGGGCACCGGCGCATCACCTGGCCCACCACCCAGATCGCGGTCGCCTCCCCGCCCGACCTGGGTCGCGACATCATCCTGGTCCGCGGCATCGAGCCCAACATCCGCTGGCGCCAGTTCTGCGCCGAGCTGCTCGCCGCGGTCGACGAGCTGGGCGGCGAGCTGGTGGTGACCCTGGGGGCGCTGCTGGCCGACACCCCGCACACCCGCCCGATCCCGGTCACCGGCACCGCCACCGAGCCCGAGCTGGTCGACCGGCTCAAGCTCGAGCAGTCGACGTACGAGGGCCCGACCGGCATCGTCGGCGTCTTCCAGGACGCCTGCGTGCGCGTCGACATGCCCGCGGTCTCCTACTGGGCGGCGGTGCCGCACTACGTCGCCCAGCCGCCCTGCCCGAAGGCCACCCTGGCGCTGATCGGCCAGATCGAGGACCTGCTGGAGATCTCGATCCCCCTCGGCGAGCTGCCCGAGGAGGCGCGCGCCTGGGAGCGAGGCGTCGACGAGCTGGCCGAGGACGACGAGGACGTCGCCGACTACGTGCGCGCCCTCGAGGAGACCCGCGACACCACCGACCTGCCGGAGGCCTCGGGCGAGGCCATCGCCCGCGAGTTCGAGCGCTACCTCAAGCGGCGCCAGAGCGACGACTGACCGGCGGCTGCCGCTCGGGTCAGAGCGACAGGCCGAGCGCCGCGTCGAGGACGCGGTGCACGCCCAGGGCGGCCTGGGCGTCGGAGGTGTCGGCGAGCCCGTCGGTGCCCAGCGTGGCGCGCGCCCAGTCGTCGACCACGCCCACCGCGGTGGCGGCGTCGAGGTCGTCGGCGCAGGCGGCCAGCACGGCCTCCACGACAGGGGCCGCCGGCGCGCCGGCGCCCAGCGACAGAGCGCGGCGCCAGGTGGCGAGCATGTCGACGCTGTCCAGCAGGTCGGCGTCGGTCCACTCCCAGTCGGAGCGGTAGTGGTGGCGCAGCAGGGTCAGCCGGATGGCCATCGGGTCGACGTCGGCGTGGCGCAGTGCCGAGACGAAGACGAGGTTGCCCTTCGACTTCGACATCTTCTCGCCGTCGTAGGCCACCATGCCGGCGTGGATGTAGACCTGCGCGAAGCGGGCGCCGGGCTCGGCCACCTGGGCGTGGCCGGCGCACATCTCGTGGTGCGGGAAGACCAGGTCGCTGCCGCCGGCCTGCACGTCGAAGTCGTTGCCGAGGTGCTCCACCGCGATGGCGGTGCACTCGACGTGCCAGCCGGGGCGCCCGGGGCCGAAGGGGCTGGGCCACGACGGCTCGCCGGCCCGCTCGCCGCGCCAGACCAGGCAGTCGAGGGGATCCTTCTTGCCGGGGCGGTCGGGGTCGCCGCCGCGCTCGGGGAAGATCCGCAGCATCGTCTCGCGGTCCATCCCCGACTCCTCGCCGAAGGCGGGGTCGGCGTGCACCGAGAAGTACCAGTCGTCCTCGACCCGGTAGACCGACCCGGCGGCCTGGAGCCGCTCGATCAGGTCGATGACCAGCGGGATCGACTCGACGGCGCCGATGTAGTCGCGCGGCGGGAGCACCCGCAGCGCCTGCATGTCCTGGCGGAAGAGCTCGGTCTCGCGCTCGGCCAGCGCCACCCAGTCGACACCGACCTTGGTGGCCCGCTCCAGCAGCGGGTCGTCGACGTCGGTGACGTTCTGCACGAAGGCGACGTCGTGGCCGGCGTTGCGCCACGCCCGGTTGAGCAGGTCGACGCCGACGTACGTCGCCGCGTGGCCCATGTGGGTGGCGTCGTAGGGCGTGATGCCGCAGGCGTAGAGGCGGGCGGTGCCCTCGGGCACCACCAGGCGGCGCGAGCCGCTGGGGGTGTCGTGCAGCGAGACAGCCGGGCCGCTCACGGGAAGGGCGGGCATCTCCGGGGCAGTCCAGGCACGCATGGGGCGAGCCTAGAGGGTGCCCGGCCCAGGACGAGGATCGACCACCGTCGCCGGGCTCAGAACGGCGGCCAGGGGATGGCCGGACCGTCGGCGTCGGGGGCCGGCATGGTGCCTCGGGCCAGCAGCCGCTCGCAGCGCCGGGCCAGCGCCTCGATCTCGTCGTCGCCGAGCAGGGGCACCAGCAGGTCGGCCAGCGGCTCCCCCGCTCCCCCGCACGCCGACCCGCGGGCCCCGTCGCGCACCCGCTCGACGGCGGCCCGGTCGGCGTCGGTCAACGGTGCGCCCAGCCAGCCCCAGAGCACCGTGCGCAGCTTGGGCTCCGTGTGGAAGGCGATGCCGTGGTCGACGCCGTAGCGGCGCCCGTCGCCCATCGCCAGCACGTGCCCGCCCTTGCGGTCGGCGTTGTTGAGCAGCACGTCGAGCACCGCCATCGAGCGCAGCGCCGCGGTGTCCTCGTGCACCAGGGAGACCAGCCGGTCCTCGGCGTCGTAGCCGTCGAAGACGTGCAGGTAGCCCTCGGGCGTCGCCCCCGAGGGCACCAGGGTCACGGCCTCGACCTCCGGGTCGGGCTCCTGCCACTCCTGGACCATCCCGGGACCGTGCGGGCCCTCGCGCAGCCAGGTGCGCGGCACCAGCACCGGCCGGTCGGGGCCGGCGAAGACCTGCGCCACGACGTGGGCCGCCACCTCGCGGTGGGCCAGCACGGCGCCGGGGAAGTCCCACAGGGGGCGCTCGCCGGCGATCGGCTTGTAGACCACCTGGAGCTCGCCGATGGTGCCCAGGAAGGTGGCGTTCGACGCGGGCAGGATGCGCCCGCGCAGCTCGAGCTCGTGCTCGACCAGGTCGACCTGCTGCTCAGGGCTCACGGCGGCGGAACCCGTTGGCCCGCACGCACAGGTGGCCGTCGGGGTCGATCGGGTTGCCGCAGAACGGACAGCTGGGCCGCCCTGCCTCGAGGACCTGCTCGGTGCGCTGCACGAAGGCCCGCGCGGCCCCGGCCTCCAGGCGCACCAGGAGCACCTCGTCGGGCTCGGGCTCCTCGAAGTCCTGGTCGACCTGCTCCGGGGAGACCACCGCGGCCTCGCTGTAGGGGAAGACCTCGATCACGATGCGCTCGTCGTCGGGGTCCCACGACAGCGTCATCGTGCCCGCGCGGAACTCCTCGTCGATGGGCTGCTCGAGCGGGTCGGTGTCCTGAAGCCCCAGGGGCGCGACGGCCGGGATCACGGCGGTGGAGGTCTCGGAGCCCATCACCTCGTCGAGCAGCTCGTCGACCCGCTCGGCCAGCGCGGCGACCTGCTGCTTCTCCAGGGCCACGCTGACGACACGGCTGCCGCTGCGGGCCTGGAGGAAGAACGTGCGGGACCCGGGCTCGCCGACGGTGCCGGTGACGAAGCGCTCCGGCGGGTCGAATGCGTGGACGACTGGCATGGCCCTCAGCCTAGGGGCGCCGCGGAGCCGGCCGACCCACCCGGTCGTGCGGGGACGGGCTCCTCGGGCCCCGAGCCGCCGCCGACGGGGGCGTCGCCCGTGCTCGCCTGCTCGTCGGCCGCGGGCGGCGGCACCAGCCACGCCAGGTCGCCGGCGTGGGTGTTGCTGGCCAGCACGTAGGGCCGCTGCTCGGTGTAGCGCACCATCGAGATCGAGGCCGGGTCGACGCCGATGCGCTGGAAGAGGTCGAGGTGCAGGCCCAGCGCGTCGGCGAGCACCGACTTGATGATGTCGCCGTGGCTGACCACGGCCCAGACCGCGCCCGGGCCGTGCTCGGCCTCGACCCGCGCGTCGAGGCGGCGTACGGCGGCCACGGCGCGCGCCTGCATGCCCGCCATCGACTCCCCTCCGGGGAAGGTCACGGCGGAGGGCTGGGTCTGCACGGTGCGCCACAGGGGCTCGCCCGCCAGGTCCTTCAGCGCGCCGCCCTGCCAGTCGCCGTAGTCGCACTCGGTGACGCCGTCGTCGGTCTCGAGGACCGGGGCCGCGCCCTGCTGGGCCAGCACCGACTCCGCGGTCTGGCAGCAGCGCAGCATCGGGCTGGTCACCACCGCCGCGAGCGGCACGCCCGCGAGCCGCTCCCCCGCCCGCTGCGCCTGCGCGCGACCGGTCTCGTCGAGCTCGACGCCGGGGGTGCGTCCGGCGAGGACGCCGGTGGCATTGGCGGTCGTGCGTCCGTGCCGGATCAGCACCATCGTGGCCATGCCCCGGACTGTAGCCGGGGACACCCGAGCCGGCCGGGGCACTAGCGTGGCCCCGTGATCGTCGACGCGGCCGTCTACCACGACGGCGTCCGGACCCCGGTGGACTGCCAGGACGCCGACTACGCGGCGCTGCGCGCCCGCGCCAGCGAGCGGGGCGGCTTCGTGTGGGTGGGCCTGCACGAGCCCGGTCCCGAGGAGCTCAGTGCCGTGGCCGAGGCCTTCGACCTGCACCCTCTGGCCGTCGAGGACGCCGTCAAGGCCCACCAGCGACCCAAGCTCGAGCGCTACGAGCACGGGCTCTTCCTGGTGCTCAAGACGCTCTGGTACGTCGACGAGGAGGACGCCGTCGAGACCGGCGAGGTCAACCTCTTCGTCGGGCCCGACTTCGTCGTCACGGTGCGCCACGGCCACGGCCTGGAGCTCAGCCCGGCCCGCTCCTTCCTCGAGTCCAGCGAGCAGGTGCTGACCCACGGGCCGTCCTCGGTCGTCTACGCCGTGTGCGACCGGGTCGTCGACGCCTACGTCGCGGTGGTCGACGAGCTGCAGGTCGACGTCGACGAGGTCGAGGAGTCGGTGCTCTCGCCCGCCCGCACCAACGACTCGGTGCGCATCTACACCCTCAAGCGCGAGATCGCCGAGGTGCGCCGCGCCGTGCAGCCGCTGCGCGAGCCGCTGCACCGCTTCAGCGACGGCGCGGTGCACGGCGTCGACCCCGAGGCCGGGCCGTTCTTCCGCGACGTCCTCGACCACCTCAACCGCACCGCCGAGCTCGTCGACAACCTCGACGCCCTGCTCTCGACCGCCTTCGACGTGCACGTCGCGCGGATCCAGCTGCAGCAGAACGACGACATGCGCAAGATCTCCGCCGGCGCGGCGCTGGTGGTCGTGCCGACCCTGATCGCCGGGGTCTACGGGATGAACTTCGAGCACATGCCCGAGCTGGGCTGGGCGCTGGGCTACCCCTTCGCGCTGCTGCTGATGGTGGCGGCCTCCGGGCTGCTGTGGTGGCAGTTCCGGCGCTCCGGCTGGTGGTGAGCCGGGTCAGGCGGTGCGCACCGCGCGGATGATCTTGCGGCGCAGCACCACGCGACGGGTGCCATCGGCGGTGATCTGCACGCGGTCGAGCTCCCAGCCTCCGTGCTCGGCACGGTCGACGAGCAGCTTGGTCACGACGTTGCGGCTGAACTCGCGGGAGAACGACACGCGGTCGAACTCCCACTCCACTCCGCGGCGCACGGGGCGCAACGGGGTGCGGGTCATGGTGCCTCCTCGAGAGGATCGGGTGCTGCGGCAGACAGTCTTGCGGACCGGCTCAAGGCTGCACGCAGTGTCAGTCGGTGTCAGTCGGCGTCAGTCGGCCGAGACGTCGTCGAGGGCCGCGGTGATCTCGCCGGGCAGCTCGACGTCCTCGGTCTCAAGCGCGCTGGCCAGCTGGGCGGCGGTGCGTGCGCCGACGATGGGGGCGGTGACCCCGGGCCGGTCGCGGACCCAGGCCAGCGCCACCTGCAGGGGGCTGAGGTCGAGGCCCTCGGCGGCGCGGGCGACCGCCTCGACGACGCCGGCCGAGCGCTCCTCGAGGTAGGCGCCCACGAAGGAGGAGAACTGCGAGGTCGCGGCACGCGAGTCGGCCGGGGTGCCGGTGCGGTACTTCCCGGTCAGCACCCCACGACCCAGCGGTGACCAGGCGAGCACGCCCAGGCCGGTGGCCTCGGCGGCGGGCAGCACCTCGTGCTCGATGCCCCGGTTGAGCAGGGAGTACTCCACCTGGGTGGAGGCGAGCACGGTGCGCCCGGGCACGGCGCGCTGCCAGGTGGCGGCCTGCGCGGTCTGCCAGCCGGTGTAGTTGGAGATCCCGACGTACGACGCCCGGCCGCTGCTCACGGCCAGGTCGAGCGCCGAGAGCGTCTCCTCCAGCGGCACGCCGTCGTGCCAGGTGTGCACCTGCCACAGGTCGACGTGGTCGACCCCCAGGCGGCGCAGCGAGGCGTCGAGGGTGCTCAGCAGCCGCCCGCGCGAGGTGTCGACGCGCAGCTTGCCCTTGCGCAGCCCCAGGCCGGCCTTGGTGGCCAGCACCACGTCGTCGCGGTCGACGACGTCGCCGATCAACGAGCCGAGCAGCTCCTCGGAGTGCCCGTCGGCGTACGCCGCGGCGGTGTCGACGAGGGTGCCGCCGGCCTCGACGAACGAGACCAGCTGGTCGCGCGCCTCGTGCTCGTCGGTGTCACGGCCCCATGTCATCGTCCCCAGGCCGAGGCGGGAGACGCGGAGCCCGGTCGCGCCCAGTGAGCGTTGCTGCATGGCCACAACCTAGCGGCGCCGCCCGTGTGAGTCGGCGTCGGCTCGCCCAGCGGCGTCTCCTAGGCTGGCCCGCGTGCTGGACCTCCTCAAGGCTGTCGTGCTCGGCCTCATCCAAGGGCTCACCGAGTTCCTCCCGATCTCCAGCAGCGCCCACCTGCGGATCTTCCCCGAGCTCTTCGGCTGGGGCGACCCGGGCGCGGCGTTCACCGCGGTGGTGCAGATCGGCACCGAGCTGGCGGTGCTCATCTACTTCCGCCACGACATCTGGCGCATCGCCTCCACCTGGCTGCGCTCGCTGTTCCAGCCCGAGTGGCGCGGCCACGTCGACGCCCGGATGGGCTGGTACATCATCATCGGCTCGCTGCCGATCGTGGTGCTCGGGATCGCGCTCAAGGACATCATCGAGCAGGACTTCCGCAGCCTGTGGATCATCGGCAGCACCCTGGTCGTGCTGGGCGTCGTGCTCGGCATCGCCGACCGGTACGGGCGCAACGACCGGGCGATCAAGAAGATGGGCCTGCGCGACGCGCTGCTGATGGGCCTGGCCCAGGCCGCGGCGCTCGTGCCGGGCGTCTCGCGCTCGGGTGCGACCATCTCGATGGGGCGCTTCCTGGGCTTCGAGCGCGCCGCCGCGACCCGGTTCGCGTTCCTGCTGGCCATCCCCGCGGTGGTGGGCGCCGGGCTGTTCCAGCTCTCCGAGATCCCCGGCGGCGACAACGCCTACGGCTGGGGCCCCACGCTGGTGGGCACCGTCGTCTCGTTCATCGTCGGCTACGCCGCCATCGCGTGGCTGCTGCGCTACGTCAGCACCAACTCCTACACGCCGTTCGTCATCTACCGCGTCCTGCTCGGCGGCACGGTGCTGGTGCTCCTGGGCACCGGGGTGCTCACCGCCTGACCCGCGGCCCGGGCCCGGGGGCTCAGACGTCGTCGAGGAACGTGTCGAAGACCCGCGCGCCGAACTCCAGCGCGTCGACCGGCACCCGCTCGTCTACCCCGTGGAAGAGGGCGGTGAAGTCGAGGTCGGCGGGCAGGCGCAGCGGGGCGAAGCCGTAGCTGCGCATCCCGAGCCTGCGGAAGTGCTTCGCGTCGGTGCCGCCGCTCATCAGGTACGGCGCCACGATGCCGTCGGGGTCCTCGCTGAGGATCGAGCGGTTCATCGCGCGCACCAGGTCTCCGTCGTACGGCGTCTCCCAGGGCTGCTGGTGGGAGAGGTGCTCGATCTCGACGCCCTCGCCGACGAGCTCGGCCAGGGTGGCGAAGAACTCGTCCTCGAAGCCGGGCAGGAAGCGGCCGTCGACGTGGGCGGTGGCCTCGGTGGGGATCACGTTCACCTTGTAGCCGGCCTGCAGCATCGTGGGGTTGGTGGTGTTGGAGATGACCGCTCCCAGCATCCGCGCCGCGCCGCCGAACTCCTCGATCAGCGCCGGGGCGTTCTCGGGGGTGGCCTGCACCCCGGCCAGGTCGCCGACGGAGGCCAGCAGGACCTCCATGGTCGGGGTCAGCCGCACCGGCCAGTCGTGGGCGCCGACGCGCGCCACGGCGGCGGTGAGCCGCGAGACGGCGTTGTCGGTGTTGAGCATCGAGCCGTGCCCGGCGCGCCCGCGGGCGGTCAGCCGCATCCAGGCCATGCCCTTCTCTGCGGCCTCGACCAGGTACATCCGGCGCCCGCGCACGGTGACCGAGAAGCCGCCCACCTCGCCGACGGCCTCGGTGACGCCCTCGAACAGCTCGGGGTGGTCACGCACCAGCACCTCGGCGCCCTTGTGGCCACCGGCCTCCTCGTCGGCGGTGAAGCACAGCACGATCGGCCGCGTCGGGATCCTGCCGGCCCGCTGCCGGGCCCGCACGACGCTGAGGAGCATCGCGTCGAAGTCCTTCATGTCGACCGCCCCACGGCCCCAGACGTAGCCGTCCTGGACCTCGCCCGAGAAGGGGTGCACCTGCCAGTCCTCGGCCGCGGCGGGGACGACGTCGAGGTGGCCGTGCAGCAGCAGCGCGTCGCCCTCGGTGCCGCCCCAGCGCGCCACGACGCTGGTGCGCCCGGGCTCGGACTCGAAGAGCTGCGAGGAGATCCCCACCTCGTCGAGCAGCGCGGCCACGTGCTCGGCGGCCTTGCGCTCCCCCGGCCCCTCCTGGTCGCCGTAGTTGGAGGTGTCCATCCGGATCAGGTCGCGACAGATCTCCACGACCTCCGCGGCGGGGTCGTAGCCGCGCTCCGTGCCGGCGTGCGCGCTGTGCTCCTGACGGGGGTCCTCGGCGGGGGTCGACATGACACCAGCATGGCACCGCCACGGTGGCTGTCCACCCCGTGACGGGTGGGGCGCGAGGGGTGCGGCCCGCCGTTGCCGCGGCGTACGCTGGTGGGCAGGGGCCGATGCGAGGTTTCGGCCCCTGCTTTGTTACTGTTCCACCGCACTCGTCCGGGTGGCGGAATAGGCAGACGCGCTAGCTTGAGGTGCTAGTGCCCGTATTAGGGCGTGGGGGTTCAAGTCCCCCCTCGGACACTGGAAAGGCCCCGGCTCCACGGGGTCTTTTCTTCATTTCGGGCCCATGGACCCTGGGCGCCGGGCACGCCGGCCCGCACCGTGGTCGGATGAGCCCACACCCCGACAGCCGGGCGGTCGCCGAGCGTGCGATGGCCGACCTGACGAACGTCCTCACCAGGACCAGCGACCACCGGGTCCTCAACGTGCAGTGCCGCCACGCCCACCACCTCGCCGCTGTCTACGACACCCCCAGGGGACTGGTCTACCGGGCCACCACGGGCCCGCACGCGCACGGGTCGAAGGACTACGTCGACACCGCCCACGACGGAGCGGGCCACCGGCGCAGGTTCACCGACCTGCTCGAGCCCGGTCCGCTGGTCGTCGACGAGGTGCCCGCCTGGTGCGACTGCGGCCTGTGGTCGCTCTCGCGGGCCGACCTGCTGGCGCGCACCCGCGACGGGGGCGGCACCGTCCACCTGCCCTGACACCGGGCCGCCCCACGGGTCGCGCTGGTGGGGTGGTCTCGGGCGCCGGAGGTGCTCGGTACGGTCGGGACACCACCGTCCGACGACCACCGCCGTCCGGGAGGCGCCCGTGCTCGAGTCGATGACCCTCGACGTCGCCTGGGTCCTCTTCGCGGTCTGCGCGGGCGTGATCGGGATGGCCGGCGTGCGGCTCGCCGGCCTGGTCGACCGGATCGCCGACCGCACGGGCCTGGGCGAGGCGGTGGCCGGCGCGGTGCTGATGGGCCTGACCACCTCCCTCAGCGGCAGCGTGCTCTCCGTCTCGGCCGCGGTCTCCGGGGACGCCGAGCTGGCGATGTCGAACGCCGTCGGCGGGATCGCCGTGCAGACGCTCTTCCTGGCGGTGGCCGACATCGCCTACCGCCGGGCCAACCTCGAGCACGCGGCCGCCTCGATCGGCAACATGATCCAGGGCGCGCTGCTGATGGCCCAGATGTCGTGGCTGCTGGTCGCCTTCGCGATGCCGCAGTGGACCGTCGGCCACGTGCACGTGGTCACGCCGCTGCTGCTCGCCTCCTACGTCTACGGCCTGCGGCTGGTGCGCCAGACCCAGGCCCAGCCCATGTGGACCCCCGCGCGCACCCACGAGACCCGTGTCGACGAGCCGGAGGAGGCCAACCAGCGCGAGTCCCTGGCTGGACAGGTCGGGGCCTTCCTCCTGCTCGCGGCCACCATCGGGACCGCCGGCTACGTGCTGGAGAGGAGCGCCTCGGTCATCGTCTCCCAGACGATGCTCGAGGCCGCGCTGGTCGGCACCCTGTTCACCGCGGTGGTCACCTCGCTGCCCGAACTGGTCACCACCGTCGCGGCCGTGCGCAACGGCTCGCTGACCCTGGCGGTGTCGGGCATCATCGGCGGCAACGCCTTCGACACCCTCTTCGCCGCCTTCTCCGACGTCGCCTACGGCGAGGGCTCGATCTACCACGCCGTCTCCAGCACGGTGGTCTTCTGGACCGCGCTGGGGGCGCTGATGACGGCCGTGCTGCTGATGGGCCTGATCCGGCGCGAGGAGCGCGGCCCGGGCCGCATCGGCTTCGAGAGCGCCGCGATGATCGTGCTCTACGCCCTCGGCGTCACGGTCGTGGTCGCAGGCACCTGAGCGTGTCGCCGGGCGCGGTGGCTCGTTGAGGGGGCACCGACCTGTGCCGCTCACCACCACGGAGGACCCCCGGTGCGCCTGCCCCACCGTCTGCCCCACCGCCTGACCACCTCGATCGCGCTGCTGGCGGCGCCCGCCCTGCTGCTGGGCCCCACCTCGTCCGGCGCGGCGGCCTCCGCGGAGCCCGAGCCGGGCCCGGAGCCCGGCTCGGCGGCGTACGTGCAGCGCGACACCGAGAACGTCGCCGACGCCTACGGGCGCATCCACGGCGAGGGCGGCCAGCTGCGCAACCCCGCCTACCTGCCCGCGCTGGTCGCGCACAGCTCCGCGCTGTCGGTGGCCCAGCTGCTGGCCCAGGCCGCCGAGCCGACCCGTCCGGCCCTGACGGCCGGCAACCTGGTGCCCGGCTGGGACGTCGGCAACCCGCTGCGTGCCTCGTGGTCGGGCACCCGGGGCCGGTCGCAGCGGGTGGCCTTCACCAACCGCTACGGCGCGCTGCTGCGCGGCACCGTGTGGGCACCGGCCGAGGGCGCCCGCGACCCCTACTCCGGCCGGCGGCTGCGTGGACCGTTCCCGGGCGTGGTGATCACCCCGGGCTCGGTGCAGGGCTCCGAGGGCATGTACGAGTGGCTGGCCCAGGACCTGGCCGAGCGTGGCTACGTCGTGCTGACCTACGACGTGCAGGGCCAGGGCGGCAGCGAGACCTTCCCGCACCCCGACGGCTCGGCGTTCCCGTTCTGCGACCCGACCACGCAGCCGCCGCCCGCCGAGGTGAGCGACGAGATGACCGGCTGCCCGGGGGTGCCGTTCCAGCAGCAGGCCAACTTCGAGGTCGGCACCCGCGACGCCTTGTCCTTCCTGCTCGCGACGCCGGCGCGACCGTGGGCCAACCCGGGCAGCACCGGGGCCGCCGTCGACGCCGCCAACCCGTTCCACCACCTGCTCGACCGGCGCCGCGAGCGTCACCCCGTGACCCCGGGCCGGCGCCACCGGATCGCGGTGATCGGCCACTCCCTCGGCGCCGCGGCGGTCTCGCAGGTGCAGGCCGTCGACAAGCGGGTCGCCACCGTCGTGGCCCTCGACAAGCTCGGCACCCCCACCGCTGACGACGTCGACCTGCGCCCGGTGGTGCCCGCCCTCGGCGTGCAGTCCGAGTACGGCTTCGCCGTCACGCCGTGGCAGCTCTCGGGCGGCAGCTCCATCCAGCCGCAGCCCAGTCCCGACGGGCCCGACCCGCGCCGCGAGAGGGCGACCGGGTGGGACGCCTGGGACGCCGCCGGGGTCGACTCGATGATGCTGGTCCCCCGCGCCTCCACCCACCTGGAGTACACCGACATCCCGCTGGTGCTGCCGGCCAGCCGCTGGGGCCAGGCCCTGACCAGCGTCACCGTGCAGCGCTGGCTCGACCGCTACCTCAAGCACCGCGGCGGGCCGCGGGCGCTGCTGCGCCAACGCATCGACTACCTCGAGCCGACGGGCGGCGGGGCCTGGTCACCGGTGCGGCTGCGCCGCGACGAGCACCTGAGCTTCTACTACTGCTCGGCCTACCGCCTCGACGCCGCCGGCTCGACCCAGCGCCGGGTCCTGCGCGACGGGGACGTCACCGACGTGGGCTGCTGACCTCGACCTGCTGACCTCGACCAGCTAGGCCGACGCGCCCTCGGCCACGGCGATGCGCAGCGCGCGCAGGTAGCCCGCGAAGCCGTCGGGCGCCCGGCCGTGCTCGCGGGCCGAGGTGATGACCGGACGCCCCTGCCGCACCGCGGGCGTCCCGGCCTCGAGGAGCGCGCGCACCAGCTCGACGTCCTCGCCGGTGCCCAGGTCGGCGAAGCCACCCACCGCCCGGTAGGCCGAGAGCCGCACCCCGAGGTTGGCGCCGTGCACGTGCAGCCGCCCGCCGCGGTGCCGCTCGTGCCACGCCGCGAGCACGGGAGCGTCGAGGCCGGCCGCGTCGGGCTGCACCGGCCCGACGAGCAGGTCGTGGCCGTGCTCGGCGGCGGCCAGGTGGTCGTCGAGCCACGACGCCGGCACCCGGCTGTCGGCGTCGGTCGTGGCCACCCAGGTGCGCTCCCACCTGTCGGGCGCGCACCCCGCGGTCCCGGTGTCGACGCCCAGGGCCCGCGCTGCCCCGACGCTGCGCGCCCCGCAGTGCACGGTGCGCACGCCGTGGGCGGCAGCGACCTCGGCGCTGGCATCGGTGCAGGCGTCGAGCACCACGACGACCTGCACCCGCGGGGCGGCGGCCTCCCGGGCGCGCACGCGGGCCGCAGCGGTCTCGATGGCCTCGAGGCAGGCGCCCAGCACCTCCTGCTCGTCGTGGACCGGGACGACCACCACGAGCGCGTCGATGCCGCTCACTCGGTGGGATCCGGCAGACGGTGCTCCGGGCCCAGCAGCAGCAGCTCGACGTCGCGGTCGCGGTACTCGGCGATGCGCGACCAGCCCGGCAGCGCCTCGAAGGCACGGTGCACCGCGGCGCCGTCGAGCGGCCACCCCTGCACGGGGTGGCGCCAGTGGGCCAGCAGCACCAGGCCGTCGCGGTCGAGGCCGTTGGCGCTCTGGCGCACCAGCTCGTCGAGGTCGACGGGGCTGAGGAAGTACCCGACCTCGCTGAGCACGATCACGTCGTAGCGCCCGTCGGGCCAGTCCTCGGGGAGCAGCCGCTGCTGCACCTCGACGTTGGCGAGGTCCTCGGTGCGCCGCCGGGCCGCCTCCACGGCCGCCCGGCTGGAGTCGACCGCCAGGACGTCGTCGCAGCGCTCGGCCAGGGCGCGGGTCAGCACCCCCGTCGAGCACCCGAGCTCGAGGACCCGTCCGTGGTGGCGGGCCGGCAGCATCGCCAGGGCCAGCGCCCGCTTGCGCTCCTCGTACCACCGGGTGTCGGCGCCCCAGGGCTCCGCCACGGAGCGGTGCAGCTCGTCGAGGGTCTCGTCGCGTGCCGGCGCCTCGACGAAGACCTCCTGCTCGCCGAGGAAGTGCGCCAGCACCTCGGGCTGCAGCAGCGTCTCGTCGCCGGGCTCCTCCGAGAGCGGTCGCACCTGGGAGGCGTGGGCGTGCACGGCGTGCCGCTTGTGGGTGCAGGTGCCCGGGTCGAGCGGCAGCCGGCGCAGGTCGACCCAGGGCGCCTCGTGGGGCTCGGCCCGGTGCCAGAACCAGATCGGGTACTCCAGCAGCCGGGCGCCGGTGCGCCGGGCGGCCGCGGCGCAGATCCGCCCCGCGGCGTCGTGGTCGGGGTGCCCGTCGTGGCGCCACGGGCCGACCAGCAGGGCGCGGCTGCCGTCGCCGACGAGGGCGCTGAGCCGGTCGGTCCACCGGGCCTCGTCGGCCTCGACGTGCCCGTCGGCGGAGCCCCACCAGTGCACCGGGACACCCTCGGCGGCACCGCCCAGGGCGTCCAGGGCCGCGCGCGACTCCTCGAGGCGCCGGGCCGCGAGCTGCTCGCGCCCGTGCGTGGGCGAGGAGGGGTGGCTCGCCTCCCCCGCGGTGAGCAGCACCATCTCGATCCGCGGGCGCTCCTCGTCGGGCAGCCGGAGCAGCCGCGACAGCAGCCCGCCGGCGCCGAGGGACTCGTCGTCGGGGTGGGCGGCCACCACGACCACGTGCTCCAGGCTGCGGCCGTCGCGGGCGGAGAGCTCCAGCGGCGGGCCCCCCCCCCCCCCCCCCCCCCCCCCCCCCCCCCCCCCCCCGCGGCGAGGTCGCGCTCGGCGTGGTGCTGGCGCAGGTAGAGGCGCAGGTCGGCGAGCGCGGCGGCGTACGACGCGTCACCGACCTGCGGGCCCGGCCCCAGGGCGTGCTCACAGGCCGCGAGCACCCCCTCGGCGGAGGCGACGACCACCGAGCGGACCCGCGTGGCCAGGGCTGCGGCGGCCGAGCCGGTGACGCCGCCGGAGTCGACGAGCGCGGCGGCCTCGGCCAGCACGGCCCGGGACGCGGTCAGGTGCTGGTCGACCGCCCCGAGGTGCAGGTGGGCGACCTGGTCGAGCTCGCGACCGACGGGCTGTGCCAGGCGCCGGGCCAGCCCGACCGCGCCGCCGTACCAGACGGCGGCCACCCCGATGCCGCCCCAGGCGAAGCCGTCCCGCTCGAGGTACCAGCCGGGGGCGCCGACCGGCGTCACCGCGGCGCCCTCGACCTCGATCGGGGTGCTCACCACGTCGGGCAGGCCGCGGGGCACCCAGCGCTCGGCGTGCTCACACGTGCGCACCGCCGGGTCGCGCAGGTCGAGCGCGAAGAGCCCGCGGGTGCGGTCGTCGACCCAGGCGGTGACCAGCGCGTGGCTGAGGTGGGAGGCGAGCGAGCACCAGGGCTTGGTGCCCTCCAGCAGCCAGCGCTCGCCGTCGGGACGCGCGACGAGGCGCACGCCCGGGCCCTCGGCGGCGAAGACGCCCCAGGTGGCGCCCGGTCCGGCCGCGACCGCGACCCCGGCCTCGTCGAGGATCGCCAGGGCGTCGAGGTGCGGCTCGACGGCGCGGGCCAGCTGGAGGTCGTGGGCGCCCAGCGTGGCCAGGCTCTCCCACAACGTGGCGGTGGACCCCGAGGCGGGACGCGGCACCACCGCGCCGAGCGCGGCGGCCAGCTCGAGGTGGCCGGCCACGTCGCCGCGCTTGGTGCCGTCGGCCAGGGCGCCGGTGACCAGCTCGCGAGCCCCTCCGGGCTCACCGGCCCGGGCTCGTGCTCCTGCGGGCATGGGTGGGTCGAGGGACACCCAGGGGTCCATGCAGTGCTCTCCTCACGCGGGGGATGTGCGCCGCCGGCCCGGCACCGTCGGGAGCTGCTGCGTAAGAGCTCCGTACGGGCGCCGAGCCCGCGACAACTACCCCATAACCGTTGCACGGCAGCGTGAAACGCCATCGGCGTGGTTTCACCCCTAGGAGGGGGGAGGAGGTTGACGGCTAGGCTCTCGGGGTGCCTACGCCCACCCCGTTCCGCCTCGGCTTCGTCACCGGGGCCACCCCCGACAAGTGGGCGCGCACCTGGCGCGACCGCTCCCGCGACCCCCTCGAGCTGGTGCCCGTCGAGCAGGAGGACCAGGAGCGGGTGGTGCGCGACGGCGAGGTCGACATGGTGCTGGCGCGCCTGCCCGTCGACCGCGACGGGCTGCACTGCATCACCCTCTACGAGGAGCGGGTGGTGGCCGTGATGGGCCACGAGCACGTCGCCACCGTCGTCGAGGAGGTCGGCACCGACGACCTCGCCGACGAGCAGCTGGTCGCGCCGCACGCGTCGGGCTGGACCCCCCGTGCGCCCCAGCTGGACTGGCCGGCGATGAGCGTGCGCGAGGCGGTCGAGACCGTCGCCGCCGGCACCGGCGTGCTGCTGGTGCCGATGTCGGTGGCGCGGCTGCACCAGCGCAAGGACGTGACCTACCGGCCCGTGCACGACCTGGAGGGCACCACCGTGGGCCTCGTGTGGCGCACCGACAACGAGGACCCGCGGGTGCAGACCTTCATCGGGATCGTGCGCGGGCGCACCGCGAACTCCTCGCGCGGCTGAGCCGCGCCGGGGCCGGTTACCAGGACGTGGCCAGCGGGCGGCCCTCGGTGTAGCCGGCCGCCGACTGCACCCCCACGACCGCCCGCTCGTGCAGCTCCTCCAGCGACGCCGCGCCGGCGTACGTGCAGGCCGAGCGCACGCCCGAGCAGATCTCGTCGACGAGGTCCTCGACGCCGGGGCGCTGGGGGTCGAGGTACATCCGCGACGAGGAGATGCCCTCCTCGTAGAGGCCCTTGCGGGCCCGGTCGTAGGCGGACTCGGCGGAGGTGCGGTTGGCCACGGCGCGCGCGGAGGCCATGCCGAAGGAGACCTTGTAGGAGCGGCCGGCGTCCTCGACCAGGTCGCCCGGGGACTCGTGGGTGCCGGCGAACCAGGAGCCGATCATCACGCTCGAGGCCCCGGCCGCCAGGGCCAGCGCGACGTCGCGCGGGTGCCGCACCCCGCCGTCGGCCCACACGTGGCCCCCGGCCTCGCGGGCCGCGGCCGCGCACTCCAGCACCGCCGAGAACTGCGGGCGGCCGACCCCGGTCATCATGCGGGTGGTGCACATCGCGCCCGGTCCCACGCCGACCTTGACGACGTCGGCCCCGGCGGCCAGCAGCGCGCGGGTGCCCCCGGCGTCGACGACGTTGCCGGCCACGACCGGCACCTGCGGGTCGAGGGCGCGCACGGCGCGCAGCGCCTCGAGCATCCGGTCCTGGTGGCCGTGGGCGGTGTCGACCACGAGGGTGTCGACCCCGGCGTCGAGGAGCTGGGCGGCCTTCTCGCCGACCTCGCCGTTGACGCCGACGGCGGCCGCGACCCGCAGCCCGCCCCGGTCGTCGACCGCCGGGGTGTAGAGCGTGGCGCGCAGCGCCCCGGCCCGGGTCAGCACGCCCACCAGGGTGCCGTCGGGGGCGACGGCGACGGCCAGCGGCGCCCGGGCGGCGTCGATGGCGTCGAAGGCCGCGCGCGGGTCGGTGTCGGCGGTGATGGTGACCGGCGTGCGGGTCATCACCTGGTGCACCTGGGCGAAGCGGTCGACGTCGGTGCAGTCCTGCACCGAGACCACCCCGACCGGCCGGCCGTCGTCGACCACGACCGCCGCGCGGTGCGCGCGCTTGGGCATGAGCGACAGGGCCTCCGCGACGGTCTGGTGCGGCGCGAGCTCGATGGGGGTGTCGAAGACGAGGTGCCGGCTCTTGACGAAGGAGACCACGTCGCGCACCACCGGCACGGGGATGTCCTGCGGCACCACCACCATGCCCCCGCGGCGCGCGACCGTCTCGGCCATCCGGCGCCCCGCGATGGCGGTCATGTTGGCGACCACCACCGGGATGGTGGCCCCGGAGCCGTCGCTGGTCGCGAGGTCGACGTCGTAGCGGCTGGCGACCGAGGAGTGCCCCGGCACCATGAAGACGTCGTCGTAGGTCAGCTCGTGCGGCGGGGCCGCGTCGTTGAGGAAGCGCACGCCCGCGACCCTACGACCCGGGGCCGACCGCTCAGAGCGTGCGACCGAACATGGCCGCGGTCTCGCGCGCGGTCGGGGTGCCGGCCTCCGGGTCGGCGCCGGCGGCGAGCAGGGCGGCCACGACCTCCTGCTCGTCCTTGAAGACCGCCCCGGCCAGCGGGGACTGCCCCCGGTCGTTGAGCGCGTCGACGTCGGCGCCGCGCTCGGCCAGCCCGGCCACCACGCCCGCGTGCCCGTGGTAGGCCCCGAGCATCAGCAGGGTGTTGCCCTGCGCGTCGGTCAGGTCGACCGGGACCCCGGCGTCGACGTAGGCCAGCAGCCTCTCGACGTGGCCCAGCCGGGCGAGGTCGAGCATCTGGTGCGCCAGCTCGGTGAGGTCGGCCAGCTCGGAGAGGTCGGTCGGGTCCGCCGGGGTCTGCTCGCTCATGGGCCCATGGTGGCAGCCGCCGGGGTGGGGACCGCAGTCCCTAGGCTGGACGCATGACGTGGACTGCTCCCGGTGACCCCGCTGACGTGGTGACGCGCCTGACCGGCGCCTTCGAGACGGCGTACGACGCCCCGGCCGAGGTGGTCGGTCGCGCGCCGGGCCGGGTCAACCTGATGGGCGAGCACACCGACTACAACTCCGGGCTGGTGCTGCCCGTCGCGCTGCCGCACGCCACCTGGGCGGCGGTGCGCCGCCGGGACGACGGCGTGGTGCGGATCCGCAGCCGCCAGCAGGAGCAGGGCTGGGAGGGCACGGTCGAGGACTGTGCCCCGGGCGGTGCCACCGGCTGGGCGGCGTACGCCGCCGGGGTGCTGTGGGCCCTGGGGGCCGGCGCTCCCCCGGACGCCGAGCCGCTGCAGGTGCCCGGGCTCGACGTGCTCATCGACTCGACCGTGCCGGTGGGGGCGGGGCTGTCGAGCTCGGCGGCCCTGGAGTGCGCGGTGGGCGCCGCCGTGGTCGCGCTGCTGGGCCACGACCTCGACGACGCCTGGCGCGCGCGCCTCGTGGCCGCGACCGTGCGCGCCGAGACCGAGGTGGTCGGGGCCCCCACCGGGGGCATGGACCAGGGGGTGGCGGTCGGCGCCGAGGCGGGGCGCGCCCTGCTGCTGGACTTCGCCGACGGGTCGTCCCGCCCGGTCGACCTGGGGCTCGGGGACGCCGGCCTGACGCTCCTCGTCACCGACACCCGGGTCTCCCACGAGCTGGTCGACGGCGGCTACGGCCAGCGCCGCGCCGACTGCGAGGAGGCCGCCCGACTGCTCGGGGCGCGCTCCCTGCGCGACGTGGAGCCGCAGCAGGCCGAGTCGCTCGACGACGAGCGCCTGCGGCGCCGGGCCCGCCACGTGGTCGGCGAGATCGAGCGGGTGCGGCACTGCGTCGAGGCGTTCACCGCCGGCGACCTGCCCGCCCTGGGCCGGCTCTTCCTGGCCTCGCACGTCTCGATGCGCGACGACTTCGAGATCTCCTGCCCCGAGCTGGACGCGGCCGTCGAGACGGCGGTCGAGGCCGGCGCGGTGGGCGCCCGGATGACCGGTGGCGGCTTCGGCGGGTCGAGCGTGGCCCTGGTGCCCGAGGACCGGGTGGACGCGGTCGCGCGGGCGATCGACCTGCGCTTCGTGCGCGACGGCGCCACTCCCCCGGCGCACCTGCGCGTCGAGCCCGCCGTCGGCGCGACCGCCCAGCGGCTGGGCTGAGGGCCGCTCAGGTCGAGGAGATCCCGATCCGCCCCTCGCGGAAGGCCTCGACGAACAGCGCGTGGTCGGCGCGCACACGGTCGGCGTACGTCGTGGCGAAGTCGGTGACCCACGAGACCAGCTCGTCGCGCCGCTCCCCGACGCTGGCCACGACCGCCTCCTCGACCTGGAAGTCGACGAGGTCCTGGTCGCTGTCCTCGTCGGAGGCGCAGTGCACCTTCGCGGTCGCGCGCCCCAGCAGCTCGACGACCTCGCCCATCTCGTCGGGCTCGGTGATGCCCGACCACTCGAGGTCGAGCTCGTAGGGCGAGACCTCCGAGACCACGTAGCCCACGCCGTCGATGGCGGCGTGGCCCAGCAGGGGGTCGGTGTGCACCTGCAGGGCGCGCTGGCTGACCGCGGTGCGGTGGCCCTCGTGGTCGAAGTAGTCGTCGACCTCCGCGGTGTCGACGAAGCGGCTCACCGCCGGCACGTTGGCCTGCTTCATCGACAGCACGACGTCGTTGTCGAGCGCCTGGCTCTGGCCCTCGATGAGCAGGTTGTAGGCCGGCAGCCCCGCGCTGCCGATGCCGAATCCCGACTTGCCCACGACGTCGTGCAGCTCGTAGAAGACGTCGCGCGGCGAGCGCCGCTCGTCGGGGATCGTCTCGAGGTAGTCGCGGTAGGCCTGCACGACCCGCTCCCGCTCGTCGTCGTCGAGGCGCCGCACGCTGGCGTCGTCGCGGAACGTGCGGTGGCCCTGGTCGCCGCGGGTGGTGTTGGCCGCCAGCAGGTCGGTGCGCCGCTGCTCGCGGGCCTGCAGCAGCACCTCGTGCACCGGCCCGGAGGTGTTGTGCAGGTAGAGCGCGTAGTCGCCGTCGCCGGCGCCGTCGGCGTAGCGGTCGACCTGGTCGAGGTAGGCGCGCAGGTAGCGCTCGACCAGGTCGCGCACCTCCTGCTCGGGCAGCGCCTTCTGCCAGCCGACCAGCGCCAGGGACGCCGCGAAGCGCTGCAGGTCCCAGGTGAAGCGGCCCAGGTAGGCCTCGTCGAAGTCGTTGACGTCGAAGACGAAGCGGCCGTCGGAGTTGAGGTAGGTGCCGAAGTTCTCGACGTGCAGGTCGCCGTGGATCCAGATCCGGCCGCTGCGCTCGTCGGCGAAGTCCTCGCTCCACACCTGCGACCCGGCCGAGCCACCGGTGCGCCCGGTCACGTCGGCGTAGAACAGGCACGCGGTGCCGCGGTAGAACGAGTGCGGGTCGGCCGCCATCTTGCGGTACTTGCCGCGGAAGGCGGCGGGGTCGGCCTCCATCAGGTCGGCGAAGGCCTCCCCCAGCACCTCGATGATCGTCTCGGTGCGGTCCTGGTCGTCCATGGCGCCACTGTGCCAGCCGGCGGGGCCGGTCCTGACCACCCGTTGAGCACCGGGGCTCAGAGGGGTCGGGTACGCCGACGCATCCGCCGACCCCTCACCCGGAACCAGGGTGGAGCCATGAGCACACCCACCCAGAACAGGACCACGAACGCCTTCTACGCCCAGGCCGGCATCTCCTTCGGCCTGGCCCTGCTCAGCATGGTCGTGGCCGTGCTGTACCTGCCCGTCGACCCGTGGGTCCGCGCCTTCCTCGCCCTCGGCACCCTCTACCTGACCACCTCCGCCTTCACGCTGGCCAAGTGCGTGCGCGACGCCCAGGAGACCTCCTCGGTGGTCAACCGGCTCGACCAGGCCCGCGTCGACAAGATCCTCGCCGACCACGACCCGTTCCGCTCCGTGTCCTGACGCCGGCCCCTGGGCTCCGGCCCCGGCGCGTGCTTGACTGCCAGGGCAACCGATCGATCCCCACCGAGAGGACGCCCATGAGCTCCAGCAAGCAGCCGAGCACCAGTGCCAGCACCGCCGTCGGAGGGGTCGGACGCCGCGTCGTGGGCACCCTGCGCGTCGGCGGGCGGGTCGGCCTCCGGGTCGGCGGCCGGGCGCTGGAGCGGTTGCGGCCGGTGGTGGAGCGCGGGCTGTCCATGGCGCCGGGCACCCGGGGGAACCCGCCGGGCGAACGCGCGCGCACCCCTGCCCAGGACCGGGAGGTGCCGGACCGGTCGCCCGAGCGTGCGCCCGACGTGACGCCGGCCGACGTGGCCGCCAGGGTGGCGCCGAAGCCGGACCTCGCCGCAGCTGCTGCGAGCGACGGGTCCAGCCGTGCGCCGCGCTCGGCGCCGGGCGACCGCCTCCCGCCGCGCCGGCCCGCCCCGGCACCCGAGCCGGTGCGCCCGGCCGACTCCTGATCCCTGCTCACCCCTGCGTGCGGGGCCGCCGGCCTCCTCGGATGGTTGACTCGTGGCGTCCCGCCGCGGCCGTCCGGTCGCCGGCACCCCGTACCCCCGACCAGCTCCAGGAGGACACCGTCGTGCCCACCCCGCTCTCCAAGATCCCCGTGGTCGGTCCTGTCGCCGACGTGGCCACCGACCTGGTCACCGGCGTCGCCAAGCTGCCCGCTGCGGCGGCGGACAAGGCCGTGACCCAGGTCCGCTCGGGCGTCAGCCTGGGACGCCTGGCCGTCGAGGGCACCGCTCGTGGCCTGGTGCAGAAGGTCAGCGGGCGCGGTGCCCACGCGGCCCCGTCGGCTCCTCCGGCTCCTCCGGCTCCGGCCGCTGCTCCGGCCGCTGCTCCGGCCGCTGCTCCGGCCCCGGCCGCCCCCGCCGAGGACCCGGTCACCGACATCGACGCCGGTGCTGCCGACGTGCAGGTCGAGGCGACCCCGGCCGACGTCGCAGCAGCCAAGAAGCCGGCGAAGAAGACCCCGGCGAAGAAGGCCCCGGCCAAGAAGGCGCCCGCGAAGAAGGCCGCCGCCAAGAAGGCACCGGCAAAGAAGGCACCGGCGAAGAAGACCGCCGACCAGGTGCCGCTCAAGTCCGAGCCGACGCCGGCCTCGGCGGCTCCGCCGGTGCCCGAGGGCCCCGAGCAGCTCGGCCAGCTGGGTGACGACCGCACCGAGCCGCTGTTCGACGCCTCGACCGCCAAGCAGGTCGCGTCCGAGTCCGAGACCCTGCAGCAGGGCAGCGACGGCTGAGCCCAGCGGCCACGCCGCACGACGACGGCCCGGGACCCACCAGCGTGGGTCCCGGGCCGTCGTACGTCGTGAGGGTGCGGCGCGCTACTTCAGCTGCGCGCTGGTGAGCCCCAGGACCCGGCGGGCCACGATCAGCTGCTGGATCTGCTGGGTGCCCTCGAAGATGTCGAGGATCTTGGAGTCGCGCGACCACTTCTCGAGCAGCTCGGTCTCGCTGTAGCCCAGGGTGCCGGCCAGCTCGACGCACGAGAGCGTGATGTCGGAGCCGACGCGGCCTGCCTTCGCCTTGGCCATCGACGCCTCGAGCGAGTTGGGCTCGCGGTTGTCGGCCATCCAGGCGGCCTGCAGCGTCAGCAGCCGCGCGGCCTCCCAGTCGGCCTCCATCTGCAGGAACTTCGCCGCCGCCGCCGACTGCACCACCGCGGGCCGGTCGTAGTCGATGACGACCCCGGCCTGCTCCAGCAGGTCGCGGGTCAGGTCGAGGGAGGCCTTGGCGCAGCCGATGGCCATGGCGGCCACCAGCGGCCGGGTGTTGTCGAAGGTGGCCATCGCCCCGGCGAAGCCCTGCTTGACGTCGACCTCCGGGGTGCCGAGGAGGTTCTCCTTCGGCACCCGGCAGTCCTCGAAGATGATCGTGGCGGTGTCGGAGGCCTTGATGCCCAGCTTGTGCTCGAGGCGGTCGACACGCATGCCGGGGGTGCCCTTGGGCACCACGAACGACTTGATGGCCGCGCGGCCCAGGTCGCGGTCGAGGGTGGCCCACACGACGATGGCGTCGGCACGGTCACCGCTGGTGACGTAGATCTTCTCGCCGTTGATGACGTACTCGTCGCCGTCGAGGACCGCGGTGGTCGAGATGTTGGCCGAGTCCGAGCCGGTGCCCGGCTCGGTGATCGCCATCCCCGCCCACACGCCGTCGAAGCGCTCGGCCTGCTCGTCGTCGGCGACCGAGGCGATGGCGGAGTTGCCCAGGCCCTGGCGCGGCATCGAGAGCAGCAGGCCCACGTCGCCCCAGCACATCTCGGCGATTGACATCACCGAGGCCAGGTTGGCGCCGTTCTTCGAGCCGGCACCCTTCTCAGCACCCTTCTCAGCGGGCGTCTCGTCGCGGCGTACGCCGGCGGCGCCGGCACCCTCCGCGGCGCCCGACTCGGAGAGCCCGTCGATCATCGCGGCGAGCATGTCGAGCTCGGTGGGGTAGGCGTGCTCGGCCTTGTCGTACTTGCGCGAGATCGGGCGCAGCATGTTCATGGCGACCTGGTGGGCCTGGTCGCGCAGCGGGCGGAACTTCTTGGGGTCGTCCAGATTGATCATGGTGTGGTTGCCCTCAGACGAGGACGGCTCCTTCCATCACGCCGACGGCCCGCAGGTCGCGGTACCACCGCTCGACCGGGTGCTCCTTGACGAACCCGTGGCCGCCGAGCAGCTGCACGCCGTCGAGACCGATGCGCATGCCCTTCTCGGCGCACAGGCGGCGCGCCAGCGCCACCTCGCGGGCGACGTCCTTGCCGGCGGCGGCGCGGCCGGCGGCCTTGTAGGTGAGCAGGCGCATGGCCTGCAGCTCGATCGCGATGTCGGCGACCATGAACGCCACCGACTGGCGGTGGGCCACCGGCTCGCCGAACGCCTCGCGCTCCTTGACGTAGGGCGTGACGTAGTCGAGCACGGCCTGGCCGGTGCCCACGGCCAGGGCGCACCAGGCCAGCCGCGAGAGCCGCACGCACTCGGCGTACGTCGACCCGTCGGTCTCGCCGAGGACCGCGTCGGCGGGCAGCGTGACGCCCTCGAGACGCAGGCGGGCCATCGAGGCGGCCCGCACGCCCATGCCGGGGTCGGACTCCACGCTCAGGCCCGGGGTGGAGGACTCCACCAGGAACAGCACCGGGCTGCCCTCCAGGTCGGCGCCGACGACGAACAGCTCGGCGTCGGCGGCGCGCACGACGGCGCTCTTGAGGCCGTCGAGGACGAACCCGTCGGGGGTGCGGCGGGCGGTGGTGCTCGGCGCCAGGGCGTCGAAGAGCACGGTGGGCTCGCTGAGGGCCAGCGCGGCGGCGGGCACCTCGTCGCCGGTGAAGGCGGGCAGGTAGGTCTGCTGCTGGGCCTCGGTGCCCCACAGGCCCAGGGCGGTGGCGACCGCGCCGGGCGCGAGGGTGGCCACGGCCAGGCCCATGTCGCCGCGGGCGAGCGCCTCGGCCACCAGGGTGCCGGCCACGGCCGAGCGCTCCTCGGAGATGCCGCCGAGCGCCTCGGGCACGCCCAGGATCGGCAGTCCGATCTCGAGGCTGGCCTTGAGCACCGGCTCGGGCGCGGCGCAGGTCTCGTCGGCCTCGGTCGCGGCGGGGCGCACCACCTCGTCGGCGAACTCGGTGACCACGTCGACGAGCATCTGCTCGTCCTCGCCGGGCGTCAGGTCGAAGACGCCCTTCGGCGCGGTGCTGGGCACCCGGACCCCGGGCTGCTGGCGGCTGCCGGCCCGGGTGAAGGCGCGGTTGGCGCGGGTGGCGGCCTGGAAGCCGGTGCGCGTCGCGGTGTAGACCGCCTGCTCGGCCTGCTTGCGCAGCCCGACGCGGTCGAGGAGGTCGCTCTGGGCGAGCTTGCCGAGGGCGGCCACGGCGTAGCCGATCGGGTCGCGCACCTCGGTGCCGGCCAAGCCGTGCCTTCCCCCGGGGCGCAACCGCGCCGGGAGGCTCTTGGTGAGGTCCATGACGCTAATGTAACTGTGAGTTACACATTGCGCTACAGACGATCCGGGTGGTCCGGGTCACAGCCGCCGGCCGGGTTGGGCCGCCGGGGTGCTGCCCTCCTAGGATCGCGGGCATGCCCGAGCAGCCTGAGCACGCGCCGTACGGTCCCCTCCCCGAGGGCGGCACGGTCCGCCCGGTCACCCGGTGGGGCACCCCGGTGATGCACCGTCCGCAGGAGCCGGTGACGGCGTACGACGACGAGCTGCGCACGCTGGTCGCCGACATGGTCGCGACCATGTACGCCGCCGACGGCGTCGGGCTGGCCGCCTGCCAGATCGGCGTCGACCGGGCGGTCTTCGTCTTCGACTGCCCCGACGAGTCGGGCGAGCGCACCGTCGGCGTCGTGTGCAACCCCGAGCTCGAGCTGCCCGAGGGCAAGGAGCGCCAGCTCGACGACTCCGACGAGGGCTGCCTGTCCTACCCCGGCGCGTTCGTGCCCTGCGCCCGGCCCGACACCGCCACCGTCACCGGCACCGGCCTCGACGGCCAGCCGGTCACCTTCACCGGCGACGGCCTGCTGGCCCGCTGCCTGCAGCACGAGACCGACCACACCCGGGGCACCGTCTTCGGCGACCGCCTGCCCACCAAGCAGCGCAAGAAGCTCGCCAAGGAGCACGACAAGCTGGTCGAGGAGTACCCCGAGGGCTGGCCGGCCGACTGAGGTCGCGGGCGCCTGCCGGAGTCCCCGGTCAGTCGGGGACTCCGGCACCGGCCCTAGGCACCCCGGGCGGGGAAGGCGGTCCCGCCACCGGCGGCCAGCGCCCCGGCGACGATCTCGAGGTGCTGCTCGCGCAGGTCGTCGGGCAGCGGCGGGAGCACGTCGTCCCAGAAGGCCAGCATCGCGCCGCGGCCCTGCATCATCCCGGCGGGGCGGGCCAGCGCCCACAGGTGGAAGTGCTCGGAGCCGTCGCCCCAGCGGGCGAGGTGGGTGCGCGCGACGCCGGGCACGGCCTTGACGGCGTTGCTGACGCGCTGGAGCAGCGGCCCGAGCGTGGCCAGGAGGTCGAGGGGCGCGTCGTCGAGGACCACGTGCTCGCGAGGCGCGACCCCGCCCACGAAGGGCAGGCCGAAGGGTGTGAACCCCGACCGCACCTGCCACAGGTCGTCGTGCCAGATGGTGTGCTCGGAGGGTCGGCAGTGCCCGCACTCGCTGCGCTCGAGGGTACCGGCGCGCGGCGCCTCCGGCACCAGCATCGGCTCCAGGGGGCGCAGGGTGACGTCCTCGAAGCAGGAGAGCCGGTCCTCGACGAGCGGCTTGCCCGAGAGCCGCTCTCCGATGGGCAGGGTGCGGTGGTACGGCGAGTCGGCCGGCTGCTGGTCCATGGGCCGACGGTAGCCACTAGTCTCCCCGGATGCTGACATCCTCTCGGGCAGCTGGCGGCCTCGGCTCCGCGCTCGTGCTCGCCTCCCTCCTGACCGGCTGCACCGGCGACGGTGGCGGCTCCCCCACCTCCTCGCCCACGGCGACCGTCACCGCGACCGTCACCGCGACGGCGGACCCTGCCGAGGAGCAGGAGGCCGTCCAGCTCGAGGCGGCGTCGAGCGGGACCACCTGCTACGACCGGCCCTACCCGGACCTCGCCTGGTTCGACGTCACCTACGAGGCTGCCCGCGACGTCTCCTCCATCGACTTCTCCGTCGTCGACGCCGACGGCCTCGCCCAGGTCGGCTCCACCATCAACCTCCCGCCGGTCAACTACGGGGGCACCATCGCCTTCGGGGGCGAGCTCGCGTGGCCACCCGGCGACCTGGTCCGGGACGCCAGGCAGATCTCCTGGGCCGCGCGTTCCCGCGCGAGCTCCCTGAGCCTGGCCGAGGGGCAGACCGGGCTGCTGATGTTCCACCTGCGTCTCGACCGGTCCGTGCTCGACGGCGACCGGACCGCTCGGCTCGGCGGGATCCGGGCGACGTGGAGGGAGTCGGACGGGACGAAGGGCGTGGGCGAGCTGCCGGTGGAGCAGGAGATCTCGTTCCGGCCGGCCGACTGCCGGTGAGCCTCAGCGGCGCGCGGTGACGTAGCAGGCCACCGCCGAGGCGGCCGCGACGTTGAGGGAGTCGATGCCCTCGTGCATCGGGATGATCGCGCGCCGGTCGGCGCTGTCCTGCCAGCGCTCCGAGAGCCCGTGGCCCTCCGAGCCCAGCACCAGGGCGACCCGGTCGAGCCCGGCGACGGCGTCCTCGACCGGCACCGCGTCGTCGGCGAGGGTGAGCGCCACCGTGGTGAACCCGCGCGCCGACAGGGCCGGCAGCGCGTCGTACCACTCGGGCAGGCGGGTCCAGGGCAGCGTGAAGACGGCCCCCATCGAGACCTTGATGGCACGCCGGTAGAGCGGGTCGGCGCAGCGCGGCGCCAGCAGGGCGGCGTCGAAGCCGAGGGCGGCGCCGCTGCGCAGGATCGCGCCGACGTTCGTGTGGTCGACGATGTCCTCGAGCACCAGCACCGAGCGCGCCCCAGCCAGGACGTCCTCGACCGGCGCGAGCGGGCGGCGCTCGAGCGAGGCCAGCGCCCCGCGGTGCACGTGGAAGCCGGTCACCTGCTCGGCCAGGTCCTCGCTCAGCACGAAGCAGGGGGCCTCCGAGCGCTCGAGCACGTCGGCGAGCCCGTCGAGCCAGCGCGGTGCCATCAGGAACGAGCGGGCGTCGTAGCCCGACTCCACGGCCCGGCGCACCACCTTCTCGCCCTCGGCCAGGAAGAGGCCGTGCTCGGCCTCCAGGTCCTTGCGCAGCTGTACGTCGCGCAGGTCGCGGTAGTCGCGCAGCCGCGGGTCGTCGGGGTCGCTGATCTCGACCAGCTCGGCCACGTCACTCCTCCACGAAGTCGCCCGGCCGCACCGTCACCGGTTCGGCGTAGTGGCCCGGTCGGGCCACGGCGACCACGTCGCCGACGACGATGATCGCAGGCGCCCGCACCCCCTCCTGCACGATGTCGTGCGCCAGCTCGCCGAGGGTGCTCAGCACCGTGTGCTCCTCGGGCATGGTGCCCTCGACGACCACCGCCACCGGGGTGGAGGCGCGCCGGCCGCCGGCCATCAGCGACTCGGCGATCAGCGGGGCGTTCTGCACCGCCATCAGCAGCACGATGGTGCCGCGCATCCGCGCGAGCGCCCCCCAGTCGACCAGCGACTGCGGGTGGCCCGGCGGGACGTGACCGGTCACGACGGTGAACTCGTGGGCGACCCCGCGGTGCGTGACCGGGATGCCCACCCCGGCGGGCACCGAGATCGCCGACGTCAGCCCCGGCACGACGCTGACCGGCACGCCCGCGGCGCGGCAGGCCAGGATCTCCTCGAAGCCGCGGCCGAAGACGAAGTTGTCGCCGCCCTTGAAGCGCACCACCCGCTTGCCCTCGAGCGCACGGTCGACGATGACCTGGTTGATGGACTCCTGGGTGGCCTGGCGCCCGCGCGGCAGCTTCGCGACGTCGACCAGCTCGACGTGGGCGGGCAGCTCGTCGAGCAGCTCACGGGGGGCCAGCCGGTCGGCCACGACCACGTCGGCGCCGGCCAGGGCGTGCCGGGCCGCCACGGTGGCCAGCTCCGGGGCCCCGGGCCCGCCACCGACCAGCACGACACCGGCGGTGCGCTGGTGCGCGTCGCGCACGGTCAGCCGGCCGTCGCGCAGCGCCGTCATCACCTCGTCGCGCACGGCCGCGGAGCGCCGGGGCTCACGGTTGGCCAGCACCGCCACCGTGACGCCGTCGTGGCGGCCGACCGCGGGCGTCCAGGCGCTGGCCTCGCGGGCGTCGTCGGCGCGGGTGCAGAAGACCCGCTGCGCCTCGGCCTCGGCCAGCACCGCGGCGTTGACCTCGGCGTCGTCGGTGGCCGCGACGACGTACCAGGACCCGTCGACGTCGCGGGGCTCGAAGCGTCGCTGCTCCCACCTCAGCTCCGCGCCGAGGCCCTCGATCGCGGGGGTGACCTGGGGAGCCACCACCACCACGTCGGCACCGGCGGCGATCAGGGCCGGCACCCGGCGCTGGGCAACCTGTCCCCCGCCGACGACCAGCACCCTGCGACCGGCCAGCCGCAGCCCCACCGGGTACGGCGGGGCCTCGGTGGCGGCGCGACGGGTCGCGTCGGCGGTGGGGTCGTCGGGGAGTTCAGCCATGTCCCCATGCTGACCCGCGGCCCCGGCCCGGGGGTGCACTGACCGGGTGGTGGTCACTGCGCGGGCGCCGGGCTACGTTCGGCTACATGAGCAACCTCGAGCGTCCCGTTGCCCCCGATCCCTACGACCTCCTGCCCCCGGTGCCGTCCTTCGACGTGACCAGCACCGACGTCAGCCAGGGTGAGCCGCTCGCCGACGCCCAGGTCGGCGACGGCGGGAACACCTCGCCGCAGCTGTCGTGGAGCGGCGCCCCGGACGGCACCAAGAGCTTCACCGTGACCTGCTTCGACCCCGACGCGCCGACCCCCAGCGGCTTCTGGCACTGGGTGCTGGTCGACCTGCCCGCCGAGACCACCGAGCTGCCCGCCGGCATCGGCTCCGAGGGGGCGGACCTGCCCGGGCAGGCGTTCATGTGCCGCAACGACACCGGCTCGAAGGCCTTCGCCGGTGCCGCCCCGCCGCCGGGCGACATGCCGCACCGCTACTTCTTCGTCGTGCACGCCGTGACCGAGGAGACGCTGGGCGTCGACTCCGACGCCACCCCCGCGGTGGTCTCGTTCAACCTCGCCTTCAAGACCGCCGGTCGGGCGGTCCTGCACGGCACCTACCAGCACTGAGCCCGCACTGAGCCTGCACTCAGCCGGGCCTCAGCCCGTCGGCCCCGCGCCCGCCCGGCGCAACAGCTCCTCGAAGGGCGTGGGGTCGGCGAGCCGCTCGTCCACGGTGGGCCGGGGCCGGGTGGCTGCCGGGCCGCCCAGCAGCGCGACCAGCTCGCCGGCGGCGCGCTCCACCCGGTCGTCCAGGCCCGCGTCGCCGAAGTCGTCGGTCGCGGCGAAGACACCGGTCGGCGCCACGACCGCGCGCAGGTGCGCGAAGAGCGGGCGCAACGCGTGGTCGAGCACCATCGAGTGCCGAGGCGTCCCTCCGGTCGCCGCGACCACGACGGGCGTCCCGTCCAGCGCGTCCCGGTCGAGCACGTCCACGAAGGTCTTGAAGAGCCCGCTGTAGGAGGCCGCGTAGACCGGGGTGACCGCGACCAGCGCGTCGGCGTCGCGCACCGACTCCAGCGCCGCCGCGAGCTCCTCCCCCGCGAACCCGGTGGTCAGCCGGTCGGCCAGCGGGTGCGCGAGCCGGCGCAGCTCCACGCGCTCGACCTCGACCCCGCCCTCGGCCCCGCCGCCGAGGCGGCGTACGACGGCGGCGGCGAGGCGGTCGGCGAGCAGCGTCGTCGACGACGGCACGCCCAGGCCGGCGCTGAGCACCACCAGCCTCGTCATGCGGTCACCTCCTGGTCGGCACGGGCCGCGACGAGCGCGGCGTGGGTCGGGGCGTCGGGCACGTGCGCGGGGCGACCCTCGGCGAAGCCGGCCCGCAGGTCGGGCAGGATCTCGCCGAGCAGGTCGAGCTGCTCGAGGACGGTCTTCAGCGGCAGTCCCGCGTGGTCGACGAGGAACAGCTGGCGCTGGTAGTCGCCCACGTGCTCGCGGAAGCCGAGGGTCCGCTCGAGCACCTGCTGCGGCGACCCGACGGTCAGCGGCGTCTGCGAGGTGAAGTCCTCCAGGGACGGGCCGTGCCCGTAGACCGGCGCGTTGTCGAAGTAGGGCCGGAACTCCCGCACCGCGGCCTGGCTGTCCTTGCGCATGAAGAACTGCCCGCCCAGGCCGACGTAGGCCTGGTCGGCACGGCCGTGCCCGTAGTGCTCGAACCGCTCGCGGTAGAGGCGCACCATCTGGGCGGCGTGCGCGGGCGGCCAGAAGATGTGGTTGTGGAAGAACCCGTCGCCGTAGTAGGCCGCCTGCTCGGCGATCTCGGGGCTGCGGATCGAGCCGTGCCACACGAACGGCGCCACGCCGTCGAGCGGTCGCGGGGTCGCGGTGAAGCCCTGCAGCGGCGTGCGGAAGCGTCCCTGCCAGTCCACGACGTCCTCGCGCCAGAGCCGGTGCAGCAGCGCGTAGTTCTCGACCGCCAGGTTGATGCCCTCCCGGATGTCCTTGCCGAACCACGGGTAGACCGGGCCGGTGTTGCCGCGGCCCATCATCAGGTCGACGCGACCCCCGGTGAGGTGCTGCAGCGTGGCGTAGTCCTCCGCGATGCGCACCGGGTCGGTGGTGGTGATCAGCGTCGTGGCGGTCGAGAGCAGGATGCGTCGGGTCTGGGCGCCGATCCAGGCCAGCGTGGTCGTCGGCGCCGACGCCACGAAGGGCGGGTTGTGGTGCTGGCCGACCGCGACGACGTCGAGGCCGATCTCCTCGGCCTTGAGCGCGATGGCGACCTGGGCGCGGATCCGCTCGTGCTCGGTGGGGGTGCGGCCGGTGGTGGGGTCGGTGGTCACGTCCCCGACGCTGAAGATCCCGAGCTGCATGGTGCTGACGCCTCCGAAGATGGTTGAAATGCGAACTGTCCGGTCAACGACGGGGTCGAGCCGGATGTTCCCCCGGCTCAGGCACCGGCCTCGACCGGCTCTGCGACCACGACCACGTTGCTGCGGTAGGCGCGTCCGTCCCAGTCCTCGCAGGTCAGCACGACGAGCCGTCCGGCGACCTCCTGGCTGAAGAGGCGGCCCGCGTCGCGGGCGATCCGGCCCTTGTCGTAGACCCGCACGCTGCGCACCTCGTAGTCCAGGTCGGCGCCGTCCGCACGCACCGTCATCCGGTCGCCCGCCTCGAGGGTCTCGAGGTCGTCGAGGGCTCCCCCGCCGCCGTGCACGGTGTGGCCCACGACCAGGGCGCTGCCGGTGGTCGCGCCCGGGCGGGCGCCCTGCGACCACCAGCCCAGCCGCTGGGGGTCCCGGGGTGGCACGAGCACCCGGCCCGGCGCCTGCACGGCCAGCACCGGGGCGTCCACGCCGAGGGCGGGGATCCGCAGGCGGTCCGGGTCGGCGCGACGGGTCTCGGCGTACGTCGCCTCCTGCGTGGTGTCGACCCCGGCCGCCACCGCGTCCTCGGAGGCCGTCGCGTCGGCCCGCGCGGAGGTCGGGGGCCGCGGCACCTCGTCACCCGGCCGGGTCGCGACGAGGGCCACCAGCACCACCAGGAGGCCCAACGCGGCGGCTGCTGCGACGCCGAGGACCCGTCGTCGGTGGTGGTCCATCGAGAGGGGCGGCACGTCCTCCACCCTGCCCGACGCCACCCCCGGCCCACACCCACCCCTGCCGGTCCGGGCCGGGTCAGCGCGAAGTTCGGGCCGGGTCAGCGCGAAGTTCAGGCCGGGTCGGGGGTGGGCAGGCGGTGCAGCACCAGGACGGCGCGGTCGTCGTCGCCGCGGGCGACACGGCGCAGCACGCGCCGCGGCAGTCCAGCCAGGCCGGTGGGTCCGGCGGGCCCGGTCGGCCCCGTCAGCTCGGTGGCGGTGCTGCGCAGCCACTCGATGCCCGCGTCGATGTCCTGGCCGGGGCGCTCGACGACACCGTCGGTGTAGAACATCAGGGCGTCCCCGGGCTCCAGCCGGCCGCGGCTCGGCTCCGCCTCGGCCTGCACGGTGACACCGAGCGCGGTGCCCCGGGCGGTGTCGACGCGCCAGCCGCCGTCGGCGCGGTCGAGCCTGAGCACCGGCGGGTGCCCGGCGCTGAGCACCTCGTAGTCGCCGCTGCACAGGTCGAGGCGCACGTGCACGGCGGTGGCGAACGCCTCGTCGGACTCCTGGCGCAGCAGGAAGTCGTTGGCCGCGGCCACCAGCCGGCGTGGCGGCACCGCGCCCAGCAGGCCGCCGAGCGCGCCCGCGAACTGGAGCGCGGCGGTGCCGGCGGCCACGCCCTTGCCCACCACGTCGACCAGGATCATCTCCAGGCACCGGGCCTCCTCGTCGAGGCGGGCGACCAGGAAGTCGCCGGCGTAGCCCACCGAGTCGGCGGCCAGCATCGCGCTCTCGCTGCTCCAGCCCGCCGGGAGGGGCGGCACGACGCCCTGGCGCTGGAGCCGGTCGCGCAGGTCGGAGAGGACGGACTCGCCGAGCAGGGTCGGCAGGCCGCTGCGCTGCCGGCTCGACTGCAGCAGGACCAGGGCAGCGGCGACCACCAGGGTGATGGTGGCGGTGACCCGGGCGGCGTCGAGCTCCTGGGGGCCGACGGCGTCGGCCACCGCGACCGCGACGGTGCCCACGACTCCCCAGGTGGTGACCAGGACCAGCGGACGGAAGCGCAGCAGCAGCATCCCGACGAGGAGCCACACGAACACCGGCCCCACCGGCGCCAGCCAGTAGGCGAAGGACGAGACCACCAGGGTCAGGGTGAGCAGCACGAGCAGCACCACGGCCACGTAGCGCTGGCTGGCCGGGCTCCCCGAGCGCCATCCGTCGACCCGGTCCTGCACGTAGCGCACGACCTGCGTCCACATCTGCGCCGGCCTCGAGGTCACCGGCCGAAGACTAGGCCGTGCCGGCCCTCCGCGACCCGGACACACCCGAAGGAGAGTTTTCTTGACCGGATCAAGAAAGAGCGGCAGGGTGGTGGGTGATCCACGACCCCCAGGAGGGACCTCGATGACCCAGCACCACGGCTCCACCGCCGGCAACGGCGCCCCCGCCCCGAGCGACCGCAACAGCCTCACCGTCGGCCCCGACGGCCCGATCCTGCTGCACGACCACCACTTCATCGAGCAGATGGCCCACTTCAACCGTGAGCGGGTGCCCGAGCGCAACGTGCACGCGAAGGGCTCCGGCGCGTTCGGCACCCTCGAGATCACCGGCGACATCTCGCAGTACACCAAGGCCGCCGTGCTGCAGCCGGGTGCGCGGACCGACATGCTCGCCCGCTTCTCGACCGTCGCCGGCGAGATGGGCTCCCCCGACACCTGGCGCGACCCGCGCGGCTTCTCGCTGAAGTTCTACACCTCCGAGGGCAACTGGGACCTGGTCGGCAACAACACGCCGGTCTTCTTCGTGCGCGACACGATGAAGTTCCCGCACTTCATCCGCAGCCAGAAGCGGCGCGGCGCCAACGGCCTGCGCGACAACGACATGCAGTGGGACTTCTGGACGCTGAACCCCGAGTCGGCCCACCAGGTGACCTGGTTGATGGGCGACCGCGGCATCCCGAAGACGTGGCGGCACATGAACGGCTACGGCAGCCACACCTACATGCTCTACAACGAGGCCGGGGAGAAGTCGTGGGTGAAGTTCCACTTCATCTCCGACCAGGGCGTGGAGTGCCTGACCCAGGAGGACGCCAACCGGATCGCCGGCGAGGACTCCGACTTCCACCGCCGCGACCTCTTCGACACCATCGAGGCCGGCGAGCACCCCAGCTGGACCCTCAAGGTGCAGGTGATGCCCTACGAGGACGCCAAGACCTACCGGTTCAACCCCTTCGACCTGACCAAGGTGTGGCCGCACGGCGACTACCCGCTCATCGAGGTCGGCAGGATGACCCTGCACACCAACCCCGAGAACCACTTCGCGCAGATCGAGCAGGCCGCCTTCGAGCCCTCCGCGATCGTGCCGGGCATCGGCTTCTCGCCCGACAAGATGCTGCTCGGCCGGGTCTTCGCCTACGCCGACACCCACCGCTACCGGATCGGGCCGAACTACCAGCAGCTGCCGGTCAACCGGCACCGTGTCGAGGGCGCCTACACCTACCAGTTCGACGGGCCGATGGCCTACGACCACACCGGCGATCGGTCGAAGTACGCCCCGAACTCCTACGACGACCCCTTCTCCGACCTGACCGGGCCGGCCGAGGACGGCTGGGAGACCGACGGCGCCATGGTCCGCGAGGCGTACACGCTGCGCCCCGAGGACGACGACTTCGGCCAGGCGCGCACGATGGTCAACGAGGTCTGGGACGACGCGGCCCGCGAGCGGTTCGTCTCCAACGTCGCCGGCCACCTGGCGGGCGGCGTCAGCGAGCCGGTGCTCGAGCGTGCCTTCGAGTACTGGCGCAACGTCGACGAGCAGATCGGCAAGCGCATCGAGGACGCCGTGCGGGCCGGCCAGCACGGCGACCCCGCGCCGCACCCCACCGAGGCGCTCGAGACGGTCTGAGCCCGTCCGCGACGCACGGGGCGCCACTGTCCGTAGAGTGGCGCCCCGTGCGTGCCAAGGAGCCGGTGCTGGTCAGTGCCCACCGTTGCGGCGCCGGTGGCGACCGGGCGCTCGAGAACACCCGGGTCGCCCTCGAGAACGCGCTGGACCTCGACGTCGACTTCGTGGAGTTCGACGTGCAGCGCTGCGCCGACGGCGTCCTGGTGCTCTACCACGACGACTGGATGTGGGTGGAGGAGCGGCGGGTGCCCCTGGCCGCGCTGAGCTTCGAGGAGTTCTCGTCGCGGGCGCCGCACTTCCTGCGCTACGAGGAGGTGCTGGACGCCCTGGCCGGGGTCACCCGGGCCCACATCGACCTGAAGTTCACCTCGCCCGCCAGCCTGTACGCCGAGCCCGCCGCCACGTGGGAGGTGCAGGCCGCCCGGCGGGCGGTGCAGGTGCTGGGCGCCGACCAGGTCATCGTCACCACCCTGGAGGACAAGGCCGTGCGGGCGGTCCGCGACTGGTCGGACGCCGAGGGCCACGACCTGCTGGTGGGCCTGTCGCTGGGGCGCAGCGTGCGGGGGCTCCCCTGGCACCGCCAGGCGCGGATCCGCGCCTCCGAGCTGCTCCCCCGACTGCGCTACACCGAGTCCCGGGCCAACCTGGTGGTCGCCAAGCACACCCTGGCCCGCTTCGGCGTCGCGGCCTTCGCCCGGCGCCGCGGCCTGCCGCTGCTGGTGTGGACCGTCGACACCGAGGACTCGCTGCGCTACTGGATGCGACCGGGCCGGGCCTGGCTGGTCACCAGCAACGAGCCGGCGCTGGCCCTGACCGCCCGCGACGGCTACCCCCGCCACCGCAGCGGGCGCACCCCCCGGCCCCCACGGGCCCCGCGCACCCGGCGCCAGCCGGACTGAGAGGCTTCAGCCATGCCGCACGACCCCGTCGAGGCCGTCACCGACGTGCTGGGCGAGCCCTGGCTCGCCGAGACCATCGAGCTCGGCGAGGACCACGAGGGCCCCCTCGTCGCCACCCTGGTCAGCCACCGCACCCCCCGGCCCTCGCGACGTGCGGTGCTCTACGTGCACGGCTTCGCCGACTACTTCTTCCAGACCGAGTTCGCCCAGTGGTGGCTCGAGCGCGGCTACGACTTCTACGCCCTCGACCTGCGCAAGTACGGCCGCTCCATCCGGCCCGGGCAGACCCCGACGTACGTCACCGACCTGGCCGACTACGACGCCGAGCTCGACGTCGCCTGGCAGCGCATCACCGAGCGCGACGGCCACGAGCAGGTCGTGGTGGCCGCCCACTCCACCGGCGGCCTGGTCACGCCCCTGTGGCTCGACCGGCGCCGCCCCTCCCAGCTGGCCGGGGTGGTGCTCAACTCGCCGTGGCTCGACCTTCAGGGCAGCGTGCTGCTGCGCACCCTGGGCACCGCGGTGATCAAGCAGCTCGGCGCGCGCCAGCCGATGCGCGAGATCCGCCGCGACGTCTCGGGGCTCTACGGCCGCAGCCTGCACCGCGACCACGGCGGCGAGTGGGACTTCGACCTGACCTGGAAGCCCCTCGAGTCCTTCGCCGTGTACGTCGGGTGGTTGCGCGCGGTGCGCACCGGCCACGCGCGGCTGCAGCGCGGGCTCGACGTGGCGGCGCCGGTGCTGGTGCTCTCCTCGGACCGCTCGACGGTGCCCACCGAGATGGGCGACGACGTGCACACCGCCGACATCGTGCTGGAGGTGCCGCAGATCCGCCGCTGGGCCACGGCGCTGGGGGCGCACGTGACCTACGTGGCGGTGCCCGGGGCGCGGCACGACGTCGTGCTCTCCCGACCCGAGGCGCGCCAGCGGGCCTACGCCGAGCTCGAGCGCTGGCACCGCGCCTACGTGGGCGAGACGCCGCACCCGGGCTGAGGATCGCCGCTAGGGTCCGGGCATGAACCCCGTCACCGGACTCTCCCTCGGCCGGATCGCCATCGGCGCCGCCGCCCTCGCCCGGCCCGACCTCGTCACCCGGATGTTCGGCGTCGACGTGGCCGCCAACCCGCAGGCGGGGTTCGTGGCCCGGCTCTTCGGCTCGCGCGAGGTCGCCCTCGGCGTGGCCACGCTGGCGGCGTCCGGGCGCGGACGCACCGGCCTGGTGCTGCTGGGCGTGGGGGTCGACCTGGCCGACGCCGTGGCCGGCCACCTGGCCCCGCGCGAGCAGGGCCTCGAGGTCCTCGACGCCCGCGTGATGAGCGGCGTCGCCTCCGGCGCCGTCCTCTCGGGGCTGATGGGCCTGCGCACCGGGCCCCGTGGCCGCGCGAGCGGCCCGGCGCCCGACTAGTCAGCCGAGCACCAGCACCACGAAGGCGGTGGTGCCGACCGCGACGATCACCGCGCGCAGCAGCAGCGGCGGCAGCCGCCGCCCCAGGTGGGCACCCAGCTGGCCGCCGACGACCGCGCCGACCGCGATCACCGCGACGATGCGCCAGTCGACGTCGGCCACGGCCACGAACACCACGGCCGCGACCCCGTTGACGATGCCGGCCAGCACGTTCTTGACGGCGTTGAGGCGCTGCAGGCCCTCCTCGACGCCGATCCCGAGCACCCCCATCAGCAGCACGCCCTGCGCGGCGCCGAAGTAGCCGCCGTACACGCCGGTGGCCAGCACGGCCGGCCACACCCAGGCGGCGCCGTCGCGCGCGGCGGCGCCGGGTCCGAGCGCGGCCCGGCGGGCCGCCACCCGGCGCGAGATGGCCGGTTGCACGACCACCAGCACCACGCCGAGCAGCACCAGCACCGGGACGATGGTGGCGAAGGCGCCCTCGGGCAGCACCAGCAGCAGCACCGCGCCGAGCAGGCCGCCCAGCAGCGAGGCCAGTCCCAGGCGCAGCACCCGGGCGCGCTGGCCCGCGAGCTCTCGGCGGTATCCCCAGGCCGCGGACAACGACCCCGGGACCAGGCCCACGTTGTTGGAGACGTTCGCCGTCACCGGTGGCACACCGAAGGCGAGCAGGGTCGGGAACGTGATCAGCGTGCCGGAGCCCACGACGGCGTTGATGGAACCGGCCGCGACCCCGGCGAGCAGGATCGCGGCCGTCTCGAGCAGGCTCACCAGCGGCCGGTCACTCCGAGCCGCCGCCCGGCGCGGGGTCGCTCTGCGCGGACTCGCTGCGGGCCCGGCCCGGGTTGGCGGCGCGCGCGGCCTCCTCGATGGCGGCCTGCACCGCGGCGTTGCTCGAGCCGCTGCTGCCGGCGGTCTCGGGGACCTTGGGCTCGCTGGGGCCCATGTCGACGCGCTTGAGCGGGCCCTCGACCTCCTGGGGGATGCCCTTGAGGTCGTTCATCGTCGAGCCGAGCCCCTCGAGGGCCTTGCCGATCTCGCTGGGCACGATCCAGACCTTGTTGGCGTCGCCCTCGGCGATCTTGGGCATCATCTGCAGGTACTGGTAGGCCAGCAGCGACTGGTCGGGACGGCCGTCGTGGATGGCCTGGAAGACGGTCTGGATGGCCTGGCCCTCACCCTGGGCGCGCAGGATCTGCGACTCCCGGTCGGCCTGGGCGCGCAGGATCTGCGACTCCCGGTCACCCTCGGCGGTCAGGATCGCCGACTGCTTCTGGCCCTCGGCGGTCAGGATCGCCGACTGGCGCTCGCCCTCGGCGGTGAGGATCAGCGCGCGCTTGTCGCGGTCGGCGCGCATCTGCTTCTCCATCGAGTCCTTGATGGAGGGCGGTGGGTCGATGCCCTTGAGCTCGACCCGGTTGACCCGGATGCCCCACTTGCCGGTGGCCTCGTCGAGCACCCCGCGCAGCCGCGTGTTGATCTCGTCGCGGCTGGTCAGCGTCTCCTCGAGGTCCATGCCACCGACGATGTTGCGCAGCGTGGTCATCGTCAGCTGCTCGACGGCCTGGATGTAGTTGGCGATCTCGTAGGTCGCGGCCACCGAGTCGGTGACCTGGAAGTAGATGACGGTGTCGATCGAGACCACCAGGTTGTCCTCGGTGATCACCGGCTGCGGCGGGAAGCTCACGACCTGCTCGCGCATGTCGATGACGTAGCGCACCTTGTCGATGAACGGGACCACGATGTTGAGGCCGGGCGAGAGGGTGGTCTTGTACTTGCCGAAGCGCTCGACGATCGCGGCGCGCGCCTGCGGCACGATCCGGATCGTCTTGGCCAGCACGACGGCGACGAACAGGAACAGCACCGCGGCCACGATGAGGATGGCGAGACCCATGAGTTCTCCTCGGGTGTTGGGACGTGCGGGGTGGTCGAGCGGGTGGTTCTGGCGGGTGGGTCAGGACTCGAGGCGCGGGACGGGGTGCACGTAGGCCGTGGCGCCGCGGATCTGCAGCACCTCGACGGTCTCGCCCGGCTCGATGGTGGTCATGGTGTCGTACGGCGCGGCGCTCCACTCCTCGCCCGCCAGGCGGACCCGGCCGACGTCGGTGGCGCTGATGCGCACGGTGACCTGGCCCTGGGTGCCCAGGAGGCGGTCGTGGCCCAGGGTGAGCTCGGGCCCGCCGTGCAGCCGGGTGATCAGGCGGGGGCGCAGCAGCGTCAGCGTCGCCAGGGAGGCCGCGGCGGCGGCGAGCAGCTGCAGGGCCAGCGGCAGGTCGAAGGCGCCGGCCACGGCGCCGGTCAGCGCCCCGACGGCGAGCATCATGAAGATCAGGTCGAGGCTGAACATCTCGACGACGCCCAGGGCGGCCGCGAGGCCGAGCCAGGCGACCCAGCTGTTGTCGCTCCACCACTCCATGACCTCACCCTACCCAGACGCCGGGGCGGGTCTTTACCTGACGCGGCAGCTGGGGACGAGCGGGGGATCAGTGGGCGCGGGTGCGGCGCCGGGCGGTCCAGCGCTCGTCCTCGTGGGTGACGTGCAGCGGCATCCCGAAGGTCGCCGAGAGCGCCGCCTCGGTGAGCACCTGGTCGAGCAGCCCGGCCTCGACCACGCGACCCTCGCGCAGCAGCAGCGCGTGGGTGAAGCCGGGCGGGATCTCCTCGACGTGGTGGGAGACCAGCACCGTGGCCGGCGAGTCGGGGTCGTAGGCCAGCATCGACAGCGTCGCGACCAGGTCCTCGCGACCGCCCAGGTCGAGACCGGCGGCCGGCTCGTCGAGCAGCAGCAGCTCGGGGTCGCTCATCAGGGAGCGGCAGATCTGCACCCGCTTGCGCTCCCCCTCCGAGAGGGTGCCGAAGGTCCGGTCGGCCAGGTGCAGCGCACCCAGCTCGCGCAGCAGCGACTCGGCCCGCTCGTGGTCGAGCTCGTCGTAGGCCTCGCGCCAGCGGCCCACGACGGCGTACGACGCGGAGACGACGAGGTCGCGCACCTTCTCACCGCGGGGGATCCGCTCGGCGAGCGCGGCGCTGGTCAGGCCGATGCGGGGGCGCAGCTCGAAGACGTCGACGGTGCCCAGCACCTCCTCGAGCACGCCCGCCACCCCGTCGGAGGGGTGGATCTGGGCGGAGGCCAGCTGCAGCAGCGTGGTCTTGCCCGCCCCGTTGGGGCCGAGCACGACCCAGCGCTCGTCCTCCTCGACGGTCCAGCTGACCCGGTCGAGCAGGGTGGCCTGGCCCCGGCGGACGGAGACGTCGGCGAACTCGAGGACTGCTGCCATGGCGTCACCCTAACCACCGGCGTACCCTCACCCGCCGTGACCTCACCCCTGCCCGCCGCCGCCCGCCTCGCCTGGTGGGGCACGTCGTGGCTGCGCGGGCACGTCGCCGCCGACCTGGTGGTCGACGCGGTCATCGACGACCAGGCCACGCACGCCGTGGCCGGGCTGGGCGCGATGGGCCTCGGCGGGGACGGCACCGAGACCCTGGTGGGCGGTCTGGCGCGGCTGCGGGTCGAGGGCGCCGACACGATCGGCGCCGCCTTCGGCGTGGAGGGCGACCCCGTCGGGCTGGGCGGTCCGCCCGCCTTCAACGCCGCCGCGCTGGAGGCGGGCGAGGCGGTGGTGGTCACCGGCGCCGCCATGCGCGCCCTGCCGGGTGCTCCGGCATCCGTGGGCCTGGTGCCCTGGGTCGTGGGTGCCGCGACCACGTGGGTCGCCGAGCCGGCCGGGCGCCGCCAGCTGCCCGACGTGGGCGAGGCCGACCGGGCCCTGCGCGCCGCCCTGCCGCAGACCGCCGACCTCCTGGCCGCCCTCGAGGTGGCGCGCTGGCGCCCCGAGGTGGCCGACCGGCTGATGGACCTGCGCCACCGCGACGGCCTCGACGCTCCCCCGGGAGTGCCGGCACGCTGCGTGGAGCTCGCCGCCCGGGGGCTGCAGGCCCTCGAGATCGCCGACCTGGCGCTCGAGGACGACGGCGGCGCCATCACCGCCGCCGAGGCCCAGGCGCGTGCGCAGGCGCTGCGTCCGCTCGCCCGGGCCGGGCGCCGGGCGCTGGTGGCGGCCTGCTCGCCAGAGGTGTGGCCGCCGGCCTGACCGGCCCCGCGGGGTGGTGCGCGGAGCCCGGTGTGTGACGTAAAGGACCGATGACGGACCATGTGCGCATGCGCAAGAGCTCGTGGTGGCGTTTCCTCGTCGCCGTCCTGGTCCTGGTCGGTGCCGCCCTGCTCACCCTGGGCTCCTCGCCCAAGCTGGGCCTGGACCTCTCCGGAGGCACCCAGATCACCCTGGAGGCGAGCTCGACCGACACCGTCGAGGCCAACGCCGAGAACACCGACCGTGCGGTGGAGGTGCTGCGCGGTCGCGTCGACGCCCTGGGCGTCACCGAGCCCACGCTGGTGCGCTCGGGCGAGAACCGGATCCTGATCGAGCTGCCCGGCGTCGAGGACCCCCGCGAGGCGGCGGAGGTCATCGGCCGCACCGCGCGCCTGACCTTCCACCCGGTGCTCGGCACCGACCCCAGCATCGTCGGCAACACCGGCGAGGAGCCCGAGGAGGGCTCGCAGCAGCCCGACACCGACAAGCAGGGCCGCTTCGCCACCACCGACGAGGACGGCTCCCCACTGGTGCTCGGCCCGGCCCAGCTCGAGGGCGACGACGTCTCCAGCGCCACCGCCGGCATCCAGGAGCAGGGCGTCCAGTGGGTCGTCGACGTCGAGTTCGCCAGCAAGGGCCAGGACGCCTGGGCCTCCCTGACCGGCGACGCCGCCTGCTTCCAGCAGGGCGACCCCCAGCGCCGCATCGCGATCGTCCTCGACAGCGAGGTGATCAGCTCCCCGCAGGTCCAGGACTCCACCTGCGACGTCGGCCAGCTCGGCGGGCGCACCCAGATCAGCGGCAGCTTCACCGAGTCCTCCGCGCAGAACCTGGCGCTGCTGATCGAGGGCGGCGCGCTGCCGCTGCCCGTCGAGATCATCTCCCAGCAGGTCGTCGGCCCCACGCTCGGCGACGAGGCCATCGACGCCTCCTTCCAGGCCGGCCTCATCGGCCTGCTGCTCACCGGCCTCTTCATCACCTTCGCCTACCGCCTCTCCGGCTTCCTGGCCGTGGTGGCACTGGGCTGCTACGCCCTCATCTCGTACGCCGTGCTGGTCGCGCTCGGCGCGACCCTGACGCTGCCGGGCCTCGCGGGCTTCGTGCTGGCCATCGGCATGGCGATCGACGCCAACGTGCTCGTCTTCGAGCGGGCCAAGGAGGAGAGCTCCGAGGAGAACGCGCCCCCGGCGAAGGCGATCTCCACCGGCTTCTCGAAGGCCTGGTCGGCCATCCTCGACTCCAACGTCACCACCCTGCTGGCCGGTGGCCTGCTCTTCTTCCTCGCCACCGGCCCCGTGCGCGGCTTCGGCGTCACGCTGACGATCGGCGTCGTGGCCTCGATGTTCTCGGCGATGGTCATCAGCCGGGTGCTGGTCGAGTTCGCCACCTCGCGCAAGGCCGTGCGCCGCCGCCCGGCGCTGACCGGCTTCGCGAAGACCGGCAAGGTCCACGACGTCCTGCTCGAGCGCAACCCCGACATCATGGGCCGCTCGCGGATCTGGCTGGCCACGTCCGCGGCCGTCGTGGTCGCCGCGCTGGCCGGCATCGGGCTCAACGGGCTCAACCTCGGCGTGGAGTTCACCGGCGGCCGCGTCCTCGACTTCACCACCTCGCAGGCCGCCGACGCCGGCGACGTCGAGACCGTGCGCGCCGACCTCGACGACGCCGGCTTCGACGACGCCGTGGTGCAGACCTCCGGTGACGGCGACCTGGTGGTCAAGGTCGGCGACGTCGACAACGACCAGGCGCAGGTCATCCGCGACACCGTCGCCGCCGCGGTGCCGGGCTCCGACCTCGAGTCCGACTCGCTGATCGGGCCGTCGCTGGGCGACGAGCTGCGCAACAAGGCGCTGATCGCGCTGGGCATCGCCCTGGCCGCCCAGATGCTCTACCTGGCGCTGCGCTTCCGCTGGGTCTTCGGCGCGTCGGCGGCGATCGCGATGCTCCACGACGTCTCGATCGTGATCGGTGTCTTCGCCTGGCTCGGCCGCCCGGTCGACGGGGTGTTCCTCGCCGCCGTGCTGACCGTCATCGGCCTCAGCGTCAACGACACCGTCGTCGTCTTCGACCGCGTGCGTGAGAAGTGGCGCGGCACCCGCGAGGGCGCCGTCACCTTCGCGGAGTCCTGCAACGAGGCCGTGCTGGCCACGGTGCCCCGCACGATCAACACCGGCCTGGGCACGATGTTCATCCTGGGCGCGCTCTTCGTGCTCGGTGGCGACTCGCTGACCGACTTCGCGCTCGCCCTGCTCATCGGCCTGGTCGTCGGCACCTACTCCTCGGTCTTCACCGCGACCCCGCTGGCGGTGCTGATGCACCGGGTCTGGCCCGTGGAGCCCCGCGAGCCGCGCTCCAAGAGGGTCGAGCGGGCCCCCGACGACAGCGGCGCCGTCATCTGAGCCTCCCCGCGGCTCACCTGAGCCGGGCCAGGTAGTGCCCGGCGTGGCGCAGGTCGCGCACGCGGCGCTCCCAGGTGGTGCCGACCCCGAGCAGCAGCGCGCCGGCCGCCGCCAGCAGGACCCACTGCGGCGTCGCTGCGGCGTACGGCGCCAGCTCGCGCAGCACCAGGAGCCCGCCGGCGACCGCCCCGACCAGCAGCGGCGCCTGCCAGCCCAGCCGGGCGCCACCCAGCACCAGGACCAGGCAGCCCAGGCCCAGCAGCAGGGCGCGCCACGAGACGGGGTCCTGGGCCAGCACCCACAGCAGGCTCGGCAGCACGGCCAGCACCAGCCCGGGCAGCAGGGTGGCCACCGAGCCCCGCTCGGGGGCGCGGCGCAGGGCACGCAGCCCGACGACGAGCAGCGCGAGCGCGGTGGGTGCGGTGTAGGCCTCCGGGGCCTCGACACCGATGGCGGCCAGGCGCACCCAGGTGGCGGCCGCGAGCAGCAGGCCACCGGCCCAGGCGAGCCGTCGACGGCGGTCGTCGGTGAGCGCCCGGGCCACCAGCAGCGCGCCCAGCAGGGTCAGGTGCAGCGCCGAGGAGACCGACCGGTCCCCCGCCGCCAGCACCCCGGCCACCGCCGGCCAGGGCACCACCAGCACGGTCGCCAGGTCGACCTCGGTACGTCGCGCCACCAGGGCCAGGACGCCCACGACCAGCACCGTCGCCGCGCCCCGGGAGGCCACGTCGACGCCGGCCAGCTCGCCGACCGCCCACAGGGCCGCCGCCCCCGCGACGGGCAGCGCCGCCCAGGCCTCCGCCCCACCCGGACGGCCCGCGAGGGCCCGGTAGCCGCAGGCGAGCACCACGAGACCCGCCGCGACGGCGGCCAGGGCCGCGCTGGGCAGGGCCACCACGCCGCCGGCGGCCCCGACCACGAGGCCCGACCAGACCGCACGCCGGCTCCCGAGCGCCACCAGGCCCGTCGCGGCGAGCGCGAGCGGCAGCACCACCGCCGCCAGGGGCGCCTCGAGCAGGGCGGCCGTGGCCAGCGCCGCGACGGCGAGCGCGGCGCCCACGGTGACGCCCGTGCGCCGCTGCCGGGCCGCCGGCGCCGCGCCCAGCGCCGCGACGCCCAGGGCGAGCACGGCCGGCACCAGCAGGCGGGCGTCCCAGGCGGTGGCGGGCGCGTCGACGCGCACGCCCACCGTGGCGTCGTACACCGCGGCGACGTCGAGCAGCGCCTCCAGCGCGACGGCGTGCAGCGACACGACCGCGACCAGCACCGGCAGCACGAACGCCAGGGCGACCCCGACCGGGACGACCCGTCGTCGAGGCAGGACGCGCGCGGTTCCCGCGGCCGCCAGGCCCCACACCGCGACGAGGGCACCGGTCGCGACCAGCACGGCGTCGGCACCCTCGTCGAGGGCCGGCAGCACGAGCACCAGGCTGCCCAGCGTCATCGCCACCACCTCGGGCAGCACGGCCACCGCGCCGCGGCGCACGAGGGGGTCGAGCAGCGGCAGCAGCGCGAGCGCGGCGGCCACCAGCAACCAGGTGACCCCGCCCTCCGCCCAGAGGCCGCGCAGGCTCAGGTCGGCGCCGTTGTCGGCCAGGGAGATCGCGAGCAGCACCAGCCAGGCCACGCAGCCCACCACGCCCGCGGCGACACGCAGCACCCCCAGCCGCGTGCGCGCGGCGAGCACGACGAGGGCCGCGGCGGCCACCACGCAGCCCGCCCAGACACCTGACGCGCTGGCGGCCCCGCCGTCGGCGGTGCGCTCCTCGACCACGGCCGCCAGGGAGCCGGCGAGGCCGAGGAGCGCCGCTGCGATGACCAGCTGGGCGACCACGGGCCGTGCCCCGGCGAGGCGCAGGTGCAGGGTGGACAGCGCGAGCCCGGCCGCGACGACCACCGCACCGAGGACGAGCCCCGACCCGCTGGTGCCGGGCTCGGGCGCCCAGCCCGACTGGCCGGCGCCCAGCACGTCGAGCACGACGAAGCCGAGGGTGACCGCGCAGAGCGCCTCCGCGGCCGCGACCAGGTCTCGACGCGACAGCAGCACCGAGGCGCCGCCGGCCGACACCGTCAGCACCAGCAGCACGGCGGTGCGCCCGGCAACGCCGAGCCACGACCAGGCGACCGCCAGGAACACCACGGCCGCGACCAGCAGGCAGGCGGCGCCCAGGGCCAGCAGCAGCTGCGGCACCGTGGCCTGGCCCAGACGTCGAGGCACCAGTCGTCGAGGCACCGGTCCTCGGCGGGTCCGGGGCACGGTCCCGGTCGCCGGCGCCCGGGTGGGTGCGTCGGCACGGGCCCGCAGCCGGACCACCAGCTCGTCGGCGTGGCGCAGCGTGGCCAGCAGCTCGTCGGCGAGCGGGTCACGCAGCGGCAGCCCGCAGCGCGGGCACGCGTCGGGCTCCGGCGGCAACACCGCCCCGCAGTCGGGGCACAGGTCGGGGCGCGCATAGCTGGGCATGGGTCCAGCACACCGCGCCCGGGGCGTCGCCGCCACGGTCGAAGGGCTCAACCGCCTGGGTACGGGTGCTCATCTCCCGTGCCGGCGGCGCTAGCCTCGTGCCTGCGATGAACCAGCCACTCCCGCCGCCGGACGGCGTACGCCCCGAGACGCTCCTGATCACCCTGACCGGTCGCGACCGCCCGGGCGTGACGTCCTCGGTCTTCGCGACCCTGGCGCGGGCCGGGGTGGAGGTCGTCGACCTCGAGCAGATCCGGTTGCGGCGCCGCCTGATCCTCGGCGTGCTGGTCACCGTGCCCCAGGACGCCGCCGGTCTGCAGCGGGCCGTGGAGGAGACCGCGGGCTCGCTCGACATGAGCGTCGAGATCGAGGCCGGCACGGGCGACACGCGGCCCCCGGCCCGGGGCGGCTCCCACGTGACCGTGCTCGGCACGCCCCTCACGGCCTCGGCGATGGCCGCGGTGGCCGGGCGGATCGCCGAGGCGGGGGCCAACATCGACCGCATCGAGCGGATGGCGCGCTACCCCGTGACCGCCTTCGACCTGCACGTCTCGGGCGCCGAGCCGGAGCGGCTGCGCGAGCTGTTGGCCCTCGAGGCCGCCAGCCAGGGCATCGACGTGGCGGTCCAGCCCGCCAACCTGCTGCGCCGCGGCATGCGGCTGATCGTGATGGACGTCGACTCCACGCTCATCCAGGGCGAGGTGATCGAGATGATCGCCGCCCACGCCGGCTGCGAGGCCGAGGTCGCCGAGGTCACCGAGCGCGCGATGCGCGGCGAGCTCGACTTCGAGGAGTCGCTGCGCTCGCGGGTGGCGCTGCTCGAGGGCGTGCCGGCCCGCGCGCTGCACGAGGTCTACGACGCCATCCAGCTCGCGCCGGGGGCGCGCACCATGGTGCGCACGCTGCGTCGCCTGGGCTACCGGTTCGCGATCGTCTCGGGCGGCTTCACCCAGATCACCGACCGGCTCGCCACCGAGCTCGGCATCCACTTCGCCCGGGCCAACGAGCTCGAGATCGTCGACGGCCACCTGACCGGGCGCATCGTCGGCGAGGTCGTCGACCGGGCCGGCAAGGCCCGGGCGCTGCGGGAGTTCGCCGACGAGATCGGTGTCGACGTCGCCTCCACCATCGCCATCGGCGACGGCGCCAACGACCTCGACATGCTCGCCGCCGCCGGGCTGGGCATCGCCTACAACGCCAAGCCCATGGTCCGCGACGCCGCCGACACCTCGGTCAACGTGCCCTACCTCGACGCGATCATCTACCTGCTCGGGATCAGCCGCGAGGAGGTCGAGGCCGCCGACCGCGCGGTGGGCATCACCACCCCCGCGCCGCCCCTCTGAGGTCCGCCGCTGTGGCTCTCAGCCGCGGGCGACGTGGTGGGCCAGCACGGTCGCCGACTCCTCGGCGAGGTCGGCCCACGCGGTGCTGACCGCGAAGACGGTGAGCGCGCTGGTCGGGTAGCCCCCGAGCAGCGCCGTCACCGCCTCGGGGTCCCCGTCGCCGTCGTCGAGGACGTGCGCCAGCGAGCCGACGGTGGGGTTGTGGCCCACGACCACCAGGGTGCGCACCTGCGCGGGCACCAGCCGCACCAGGTCGAGCGCCGCGTCGGTGCCGGCCTCGTAGAGACCCCGGTCGAGGTCGGCGGCCAGCTCCCAGCCGGCGCCGGCGCACATCTGGTCCCAGGTCTGGCTGGTGCGCACCGCCGCGGAGACGAGGGCGTGGTCGGGAGTCACGCCCAGCTCGGCCAGCCACCGCCCGGCGGCCTCGGCGTCGCGGCGCCCGCGGGCGCTCAGCTCGCGCACGGCATCGGTCGCGGCCGCGTCGACGGCCTGGGCGTGCCGGGCCAGGACCAGGCGTCGGGGGGCCGTCTCGCTGCTCACCGGCACACTCTCTCAGCCGCGCGGGCGCCGATCCAGCACCACCGCGCCCGCGTCACCTGCGGGGTGAGGTGGCTCATGCCCTAGCGTGTCGCCATGCCCAGAGGTCCCCTGATGATCATCGGCGGCGCGGAGGACAAGCTGCGCCGCCGCACCGTCCTGCAGGACTTCGTCACCGCCAGCGGTGATCGAGAGGCCCGCATCGTCGTCATCCCCACCGCCTCCTCGATCGGCGAGGAGATCATGGCGGTCTACGACGCCCTGTTCCGCAGGCTCGGCGCCACCGACGTGTCCGGCGTCGACCCGGCCTCGCGAGACGAGGCGCACGACGAGACGCTGGTCAAGCAGCTCGACGAGGCCACCGGCGTGTTCATGACCGGCGGCAACCAGCTCAAGCTCTCAGGCATCCTCAACGGCACCCCCGTCGGCGACGCCATCGTGCGCGCCCACCACCGCGGGGCGGTCGTGGCCGGCACGTCGGCGGGCGCCAGCATCCAGTCCAGCCACATGGTCGCCTTCGGCTCCGGCGGTGCCACCCCCAAGCAGCGGATGACCCAGGTCGCCGGCGGCCTGGGCCTGCTCGGCTCCTCGGTCATCGACCAGCACTTCGAGCAGCGCAACCGCTACGGCCGGCTGCTGATGATCGTGGCGCAGAGCCCCCAGCTGCTCGGCATCGGCGTCGACGAGGACACCGCGGCCACCGTCACCCACGAGGTCGACGAGGAGACCGGCGAGGAGCGCGAGCTGCTGCGGGTCAGCGGCCGCGGCGCCGTGACCGTCATGGACGGGTCCCGGATGATCACCAACGCCTACGAGGCCAAGCGCTCCGCGCCGCTGCTGGCGAGCGGGGTCGTGCTGCACGTGCTGCCCGCGGGTGCGACGTACGACCTGACGGCGCGCGAGCTGCTGCCGGGCGAGACCGAGGTCGACCCCGAGGACGCCGCCGAGCTCGAGGCGGTGGGCAAGGACCTGCGCCGGATGGCGCGAGACATCGCCGCCTCCGACGCCTCCCCCACCGTGCTCAAGCGCCGGATGGCGCGGCTGCGCAAGCTGCGCTCGGCGGAGCAGTCACCGCTCGAGGACCAGTCCGACAGCCACGCCACGGCCCCCTCGGGGTCCGCCGGCACCCCTGAGAACGGAGCCATGCGATGACCGAACGGCCCACCCCCGACCTCAGCATCATCGAGACGCGCGTCTACCGCGGCGCCAACATCTGGTCCTACGACCGGGCGATCCACCTGGTCGTCGACCTCGGCGTGCTCGAGAAGTTCCCCACCAGCACGCTCCCGGGCTTCACCGACCACCTGGTCGCGATGCTGCCGGGCCTGCGCGAGCACTCCTGCTCGCGCGGCAAGCGCGGTGGCTTCGTCGAGCGCCTCCACGAGGGCACCTGGCTGGGCCACGTGGCCGAGCACTGCGCGCTGGCGCTGCAGCAGGTCGTGGGCCACGACGTGCGGCGCGGCAAGACCCGGCAGGTCAAGGGTCGCGAGGGCGTCTACAACGTCATCTTCGGCTACGCCGACGAGCAGGTCGGCCTGGCCGCGGGCCGGCTGGCCGTGCGGCTGGTCAACCACCTGGTCGAGGCCGACCCCGAGTTCGATTGGGACGTCGAGCTCGAGGAGTTCATCCGCCGCGCGCAGCGCACCGCGTTCGGCCCCTCCACCCAGGCCATCATCGACGAGGCCGTCTCCCGCGACATCCCCTGGATCCGGCTCAACCAGCACTCGCTGGTCCAGCTCGGCCAGGGCGTCCACGCCCAGCGCATCCGGGCCACGATGACCTCGCAGACCTCCTCGATCGCCGTCGACATCGCCTCCGACAAGGACCTCACCACCTCGCTGCTCTCGGCGGCCGGGCTGCCGGTGCCCAAGCAGGAGTCGGTGCGCACCGTGGAGGGCTGCGTGCGCGCCGCCGAGCGGATCGGCTTCCCGGTCGTGGTCAAGCCGCTCGACGGCAACCACGGTCGTGGCGTCTGCCTGGACCTGCAGGACGAGAAGGAGGTCCGCGAGGCCTTCGAGGTCGCCCGCGAGCAGTCGCGGCGCGGCTACGTCATCGTCGAGTCGTTCGTGGTCGGCAAGGACTACCGCTGCCTGATCATCGACGGCAAGGTCGCCGCCATCGCCGAGCGGGTGCCCGCCTCGGTGGTCGGCGACGGCTCCTCGAGCGTCGAGCAGCTCGTCGACACCGCCAACGCCGACCCGCGCCGCGGCGTGGGCCACGAGAAGGTGCTGACCCGCATCAAGGTCGACGACGCGGCCGTCGAGCTGGTGCGCGAGCAGGGCTTCGCGATGTCCGACGTACCGCCCGAGGGCACCACGGTGCGCCTGGCGCTGACCGGCAACATGTCGACCGGCGGCATCTCCATCGACCGCACCTTCGAGGCGCACCCCGAGAACGTCGAGATCGCCGAGGAGGCCGCGCGGATGGTCGGCCTCGACATCGCCGGCATCGACTTCATCTGCCCCGACATCACCGAGCCGGTGCGTGAGACCGGCGGCGCGATCTGCGAGGTCAACGCCGCCCCCGGCTTCCGGATGCACACCCACCCGACCATCGGCGAGCCGCAGTTCATCGCCAAGCCGGTCGTCGACATGCTCTTCCCGCCCGGCGCCAAGTCGCGGATCCCGATCGTGGCGGTGACCGGCACCAACGGCAAGACCACCACCTCGCGGATGATCAGCCACATCTTCAAGGGGATGGGCCGCAAGGTCGGCATGACCTCCACCGACGGCGTCGTCATCGACGAGCGCCTGGTGATCCGCGCCGACGCCTCCGGGCCGCGCTCGGCGCGGATGGTGCTGCAGAACCCGCGGGTCGACACGGCGGTCTTCGAGGTCGCCCGCGGCGGCATCCTGCGCGAGGGCCTGGGCTACGAGCGCAACGACGTCGCGGTCGTGATCAACGTCGCCCCCGACCACCTCGGCCTGCGCGGCATCGACACCGTCGAGCAGCTGGCCGACGTCAAGGCCGTCCTGGTCGAGGCGGTGCCGCGCGACGGCCACGCCGTGCTCAACGCCGACGACCCGCTGGTGCGCAACATGCGCCGGCGCTGCTCGGGCCAGGTGGTGTGGTTCTCGATGGACGAGCCCGGCACCGAGACCCGCGAGATGATCGACGCGCACTGCCGCCGCGGCGGCAAGGCGCTGGTGCTCAACCCCTCCGAGCGCGGCGAGATGATCGTGGTCAAGCACGGCCCGCGCGAGATGCAGCTCGCCTGGACCCACCTGCTGCCGGCCACCTTCGGCGGCAAGGCGCGGATGAACGTGCAGAACGCGTTGGCGGCCGCCGCCGCGGCGTTCGCCACCGGCGCGCCGCTGCACGACATCCGCCAGGGGCTGCGTTCCTTCTCGACGAACTACTACCTCTCCCCCGGTCGTCTCAACGAGATCGAGGTCAACGGCGTCAACGTCATCATCGACTACTGCCACAACGCCCCCGGCATGCGGATGCTGGGCGACTTCGTCGACCGTGTCGGCGACTCGCTGGAGGGCTCGCACGACCTGGCCCGCCCCTCGCGCATCGGCGTCATCGCCACCGCGGGCGACCGGCGCGACCAGGACATGCGCGAGCTCGGTGAGGTCGCCGCGCAGCACTTCGACGTCGTCGTGGTGCGCGAGGACGAGGCCCTGCGCAAGCGCGAGCGCGGCGAGACCGCCGCGCTGGTGCTGGAGGGCGTGCGCTCCGCCATGGCCTCCGGCGCCCGCTGCAAGCAGGTCGAGCAGATCCTCGAGGAGAACGACGCCGTGCGCCACGCCATGTCGCGCGCCAACCGCGGCGACCTCGTGGTCCTGTGCGTCGACCGGCACGCGGCGGTGATGACCGAGCTCGAGAACTGGTCGCCCCAGGCCCAGGCCGGCGCCGGCTTCTCCGACGACTCCCTGGCCGACCCCGACTACGTCGCCGCCCCCACCCCCGAGGCCTGACGAGCAGTCACTTTCGGTGGATGGTGCGAAAGTGACTGCTCGGCCGGGGCTACTGCTCGACCCGGAGCTCCCCGTCGGCGAAGCGGCGGCGCAGCACCTTCTTGTCGAACTTGCCCACCGAGGTGCGGGGCACCTCGTCGATGAAGGTCCACGCGTCGGGCAGCTGCCACTTGGCGAAGTCGCGGGCCAGGTGCTCGCGCAGCTCGTCGGCGGTGACGCTGGCCCCGTCGCGCACGACCACGGAGGCCAGCGGCCGCTCCTGCCACTTCTCGTCGGGGATGGCGACCACGGCCGCCTCCAGCACCGCGTCGTGGGACATCAGGGCGTTCTCGAGGTCGACCGACGAGATCCACTCCCCGCCCGACTTGATGACGTCCTTGGCGCGGTCGGTCAGCGAGATGTAGCCGAGCTCGTCGAGGTGGCCCACGTCGCCGGTGCGCAGCCAGCCGTCGTGGAACTTGGCCTGCGCCTCCTCGCGCTCGCTCTCCTCGGGACGGTAGTACGACGCGGTCACCCACGGTCCGCGCACCTCGAGCTCGCCGACGCTCGCGCCGTCGGCGGGCAGCACCGACTGGTCGTCGGCCACGATGCGCGCCGAGACGCCGCACAGCAGCCGGCCCTGGGTGCCCCGGTAGCGCCACTGCTCCTCCTCCGAGCAGCCCAGCGGCGGCAGCCCCAGCGAGGCGACCGGCGAGGTCTCGGTCATCCCCCACGCCTGGCGCACCACGATGCCGTGGCGCTCCTGCAGCGCCTGCTGCAGCGAGACCGGGACGGCGGAGCCCCCGCACAGCACGAGCCGCAGCGAGTCGAGCCGGGTGCCCGGGCTAGCGTCGAGGTGCTGGAGCACGTCGTTCCACACCGTCGGCACCCCGCCCGAGAGGGTCGGGCGGCTCTCGGTCACGAAGCGCACCAACGGCTCTGCCTGCAGCCAGCGGTCGGGCATGCACAGCGAGGCGCCGCTCATCATCGCCGAGTAGGGCAGCCCCCAGGCGTTGGCGTGGAACATCGGCACGATCGGCAGCACCCGGTCCTCGAAGGAGAGCCCGCCGGTGTTGCCGCCGCACACCGCCATCGAGTGCAGGTACGCCGAGCGGTGGCTGTAGGCGACTCCCTTGGGGTTGCCGGTGGTGCCGGAGGTGTAGCACATGGCCGCCGCGTCGCGCTCGTCGATCTCGGGCCAGTCGAAGGTCGGCTCGGCGGCCGCGAGCAGCTCCTCGTAGAGGTGCACCTGCTTGCCGCTCGCGCGCAGCGCGTCGAGGTCGGCCGTGGCGGCCTCGGGGCCGGCGACCACGACGTGCTCGACCGTGGTCATCTCCTCCAGCCGGGGCGCCAGCAGCCCGACGAGCGAGTCGTCGACGATCACCACGTGGTCCTCGGCGTGGTTGGCGACGTAGACCAGCTGCTCGGGGAAGAGCCGGATGTTGAGGGTGTGGAGCACCGCGCCCATCGAGGGCACCGCGAGGTAGGCCTCGAGGTGCTCGACGTTGTTCCACTGGAAGGTCGCGACCCGCTGGTCGCCGTCGACGCCCAGGCCGCGCAGCGCCGAGGCCAGACGGGAGGTGCGCTCGCCGAGCTCGGCGTAGGAGCGGGTGCGGCTGCCGTCGGCGGTCGCGGTGACGACCTCGCCGTCGGGGTGCACCGCGACGACGTGGCGGCGGATGGCGTCGATGGTCAGCTGGTCGTCCTGCATGGTGCTGCGCATGGCGGGCCTCCGAGAGGTCTACGGGTGGTGATCGGTGTGCTGTGCGTCACGATCCTGCCACCCGCGTGGCTCACCCCGCGCGTGCGGCCCGCACCTTGGCGGCCAGCACCTCCGCGCTGTCGGGCACGCCCCCGGCCTCGGCGATCCACTCGTAGACGCCCTCACGGTCGGCGTGGCACATCAGGCCGACGACCTCGCCGGGCAGCGCCTGGCCCACCAGCGCCGAGAGCACGCCCACCTCGGTGGGGTACGCCGGCACGGCGGTGACCCCGACCCGCTCGGCGCCGGCGCGCATCAGGCCCTCGAGCTCCTCGGCGGTGCGCCCGCGGAAGTACTTCTCCTTGTGCCCGATCGCCACGACGTCGGCGTCGCGCGCCGCGATCTCGCCGAGCTTCTCGATGAGCTCCTCGGAGCGGTCGCCGACGACGCCCAGGCCCAGCAGCACCCGGGCGCCCTCGGGGCGGACGCCGTGCATGATCTCGAACATCGCCTCGAGCCCGGCCTCGTTGTGGGCCAGGTCCATCACCACGGTGACCTCCCCGTCGGAGACCGGCACGGTGAAGCAGTTCATCCGGCCGGGGTTGTGCTCGGCGTCGGGCAGGAACGAGCGCAGCCCGGCCACCACGACGTCGCGCGGGATCCACACGGCCAGCGCGGCGGACGCCGCGGCGAGGGCGTTCTCGACGTTGTAGTGGCTGAGCCCGGCCAGGGTCATCGGCACGTCGACCAGCTCGAGGAGCGGGTCGGGGTCGGCATCGGGCTCCAGCACGCACAGCCAGCCGTCGATGACCGTGGTGGCGCGCCCGCCGTCGCCGAGCACGTCGCGCACGGCCGGGGAGTCGGGGTCGCGGGAGAAGACCCAGACCTGCGACTTGACCACCCAGCGCATCGAGAGCACGCGCGGGTCGTCGGCGTTGAGCACCGCCCAGCCCTCGGGTGCGGTGATGCGCGGCACGACCGCCTTGACCTCGGCCAGCTGGTCGAGGGTGTCGATGCCGTGCAGGCCCAGGTGGTCGGCCGAGACGTTGGTGACCACGGAGACGTCGTTGTGGGTCAGACCAATGCCCTTGAGCAGGATCCCGCCGCGCGCGGTCTCGGTGACGGCGAGCTCGACGTCCTCGTGGGCCAGGACGCGACCGGCGCCGCTGGGGCCCGAGTAGTCGCCGGCCTCGACCAGCACGCCGTCGACGTACACGCCATCGGTGTTGGACCAGCCGACGACCTTGCCCCACTCGCGGCCGATGTGGGCGACCATCCGCGAGGTGGTGGTCTTGCCGTTGGTGCCGGTCACCGCGACCACGGGCACTCCCGGCTCCAGGGTCGTCGGTCCGTCGCCCGGCTCGCTGGTGGCCACCGTCTCGGCCGCGACCGAGACGGCGGCCGAGAGCCGGTCGGCGCTGACGCCGTCGTCGCCGGGCACCAGGGTGTCGAGCACCGAGGCCACCGCGCGACCCATCGCACGGGCGCGCTCGCGATGCGCCCACGGGTAGGCGACCACGACCTGGTGGGCGTCGTTGGTGGGACGCACCCGCACGGCCAGCGAGGAGGTGCCCGACTCCTGGGCCACGGCCCGCACCAGCCGCGCGACGGCGCGCAGGGCGAAGCGCTGGCGGAAGCCCGACTCCGGCTCGCCGGGGCGGGCACCCTCCAGGCCGATCCGCTCGGCGAGCACCAGCGCGACGTCGACCGGTGCGGTGGCCAGAGCCCCGATGTCGAGGGTCAGCTTCACCGCAGCCCTGGGGAAGTAGAGGTTGGGGCCCTCCAGCACGCGCAGCTCGACCAGAGCATGGGTGGTGGGGGCGACGTCCTGACCTGCTCCGGGTGCGCTCACCGGCGCGACGCTACCGGCTCGGGCGCTCAGGCGCCCATCGCGTGGAAGCCGCCGTCGACGTGGACGATCTCACCGGTGGTGGCGGGGAAGAAGTCCGAGAGCAGCGCGCAGACCGCCTTGGCCGTCGGGCCCTGGTCGGTGTTGTCCCAGCCCAGGGGGGAACGGGTCGCCCACATCGAGTCGAGCTCCTCGAAGCCCGGGATCGCCTTGGCCGCCAGCGTCTTCAGCGGCCCGGCGGAGACCAGGTTGACCCGGATGCCCTCGGGGCCCAGGTCGCGGGCCAGGTAGCGCGAGGTCGACTCCAGCGCCGCCTTGGCCACGCCCATCCAGTCGTAGGCGGGCCAGGCCACGGTGGCGTCGAAGGTCAGCCCGACCACCGAGCCTCCCTCGGTCATCAGCGGGCGGCAGGCGGTGGTCAGCGACTTCAACGAGTACGCCGAGACCTGCACGGCCTGGGCCACGTCGGGCCAGGGCCCCTCGAGGAACTTGCCGCCCAGCAGCGTCTCGGGGTTGCCGAACGCGATCGAGTGCACCACCCCGTCGAGCCCGTCGACGTGCTCACCGACCAGCTCGGGCAGTCGCGCCAGGTGCTCCTCGTTGGTGACGTCGAGCTCGATGACCGGCGGCTCCACCGGGAGCCGCTTCGCGATCCGCTTGGTGATGCCCAGCGCGCGCCCGAAGTTGGAGATCAGCACGGTGGCGCCCTGCTCCTGGGCGATCTTCGCGGTCGCGAAGCCGATGGAGGAGTCCATCGTCACCCCGGCCACCAGGATCCGCTTGCCGTCGAGAATGCCCATCGTCTGCTCCTTGCGTGACTTCAGTGAGGTGGGACCGGTGAGAGGTGGGTGTCAGTGGCCCATGCCGAGGCCGCCGTCGACAGGGATCACGGCCCCCGTGACGTACGCCGCCGCCGGACCGGCCAGCCAGGTCACGGTGCCGGCGACCTCCTCGGCGGCACCGAGACGCCCCAGCGGGATCCGCGCGGCGTACTCGGCCTGCTGCTCGGCCGGCAGGGAGGCGGTCATGTCGGTCTCGATGAACCCGGGGGCGACCACGTTGGTGGTGATCGAGCGCGACCCGAGCTCGCGCGCCAGCGACCGGGCGACGCCGATGAGCCCGGCCTTCGAGGCGGCGTAGTTGACCTGTCCCGGCGAGCCCAGCGTGGCCACGACCGAGGAGATCAGGATGATCCGGCCGCGGCGCAGCCGGAGCATGCCCTTGGCGGCGCGCTTGGCCAGCCGGAAGGAGCCGGTGAGGTTGGTGTCGATGACCGAGGTCCAGTCGTCCTCGCTCATCCGCAGCAGCAGCGTGTCGGAGGTGATGCCGGCGTTGGCGACCAGCACCTCGACCGGGCCGTGGGCGGCCTCCACCTCGGCGAACGCGGCGTCGACCGCGGCGGCGTCGGTGACGTCGCAGCGCACGTCGAGGGCACCCTCGGGGGCCCCACCGCTGCGGGTCGTGACGGCCACCTTGTCGCCCTGGGCTAGGAAGGCCTCCGCGATCGCGCGGCCGATGCCGCGGTTGCCGCCCGTGACCAGCACCGACCGGGGCTCGGAGGTCGGCTCGGACGACGGCTGGGACGGGGACGTCTGCGTGCTCTGGCTCACGCTCGACGACGCTAGTGATTACCCGCGCGTACCCGAAACCACCCGCGGGTCGTCACGTCGTCGACGCGCGTGGCTCAGTCGTCCTCGAGGCGGAAGCCGACCTTGAGCCCGACCTGGAAGTGCTCGACCGAGCCGTCCTTGACCTGGCCGCGCACCTGGGTGACCTCGAACCAGTCGAGGTGGCGCAGGGTGCGGGCGGCGCGCTCGACGCCGTTGCGGATGGCGGCGTCGATGCCCTCGGGCGAGGTGCCGACGATCTCGGAGATGCGGTAGGTGCGATTAGTCATACGTGGAGCCTAGACCTGCCGACGTAGGCTCGAGACATGGCCAGGCAGCGAGCACGCGACGACGAGGCGGTCCGCATCACCACGGCCGGCGTGAGCCACGAGGAGGACCTCCGCAAGCGGCAGAAGCGCTACCTGCTCTCGATGACGCTGCGCTCGGCCTGCTTCGTGGGCGCCGGCGTCGCGGGCCTGGCCGGCATCTCGTGGCTGTGGCCGATCCTCATCGTGGGCGCACTGGTGCTGCCCTACATCGCGGTCGTGCTGGCCAACGCCCAGGCGAGCCGCTCCGACGGGTTCCAGCTGCGCTCCGGCGCGTACGGCGCCCCCGAGCTGGAGGCCGCGGGCACGCACCGCGCCGGGCTGGGCGGGCGATGAGCGAGGTCGACAGCTGCTCCGCGAAGGGCTGCACCGCCCCGGCCGTGCACGCGCTGCTGTGGCGCAACCCCAAGATCCACACCCCCGAGCGGCGCAAGGCCTGGCTGGCCTGCCCCGAGCACCGTGAGTCGCTCGGCACCTTCCTGGGCTCGCGCGGCTTCCTGATCGAGGTCGTCGAGCACCAGCCGGGCGCCGACCACACGGTCTGACGCTCCGGCGGATCGGTCGGCCGGCCGCCCGGCTCAGCCGCCGATGGCCGACATCGGACGGTCGGGCTGCAGGAACGTCGGGTCGTCGATGCCGTGCCCGGCGGCCTTGCCGCGCATCGCCACGACCCAGCGCTGGGCGAGCTCCTCGTCGCCGACGCCGTCGCGCAGCGCGGCGCGCAGGTCGGACTCGGAGCGCGCGAACAGGCAGTTGCGCACCTGGCCGTCGGCGGTCAGGCGCACCCGGTCGCAGTCGCCGCAGAAGGGACGGGTGACCGAGGCGATGACCCCGACCGTGCCCGGGCCGCCGTCGACGGTGAAGAGCTCGGCCGGAGCGCTGCCCCGGGGCTCCTCGGCGGGGGTCAGCGTGTGCACCGCCGACAGGCTCGCGAAGATCTCCTCGGCCGTGACCATCCCCTCGCGGCTCCAGCCGTGCTGGGCGTCGAGCGGCATCTGCTCGATGAAGCGCAGCTCGTAGCCGCGCTCGAGGCACCACGACAGCAGCTCGGGCGCCTGGTCGTCGTTCTCGCCGCGCAGCAGCACCGCGTTGACCTTGACCGGGCCGAGGCCGGCGGCCTGCGCGGCCTCGAGGCCCGCCACCACGTCGTGGAAGCGGTCGCGGCGGGTGATGCGGTGGAAGGTGTCGGCGCGCGCGGTGTCGAGGCTGACGTTGACGCGGTCGAGTCCGGCGTCCTTGAGGGCGGCGGCGTTGCGTGAGAGCCCCAGCGCGTTGGTGGTGACCGAGATGTCGAGGTGCTCACCCAGCTCGCGGGTGCGGCGCACGATGTCGACCAGGCCCCGGCGCACCAGCGGCTCGCCCCCGGTGAAGCGGACCTCCTCGATGCCCAGGCGCTCGACGCCGATCCGGATCAGGCGCACCACCTCGTCGTCGGTGAGCACGGAGTCGTCGGGCAGCCAGTCGAGACCCTCGGCGGGCATGCAGTAGCTGCAGCGCAGGTTGCAGCGGTCGGTCAGCGACACCCGCAGGTCGGTGGCCACCCGGCCGTACCGGTCCTCGAGAAGAAGTGGCGTCATGTGAGGAAGCATACGGGCGGGGCGGGCACCAGCACGGGGCTCGCCGCGCCCTGGCGGATAACCTCGAGGCGTGCGCTCGTTCAGGTTCATGCTCTCGCGTCGCTGGCTGCTCTTCGCGCTGGCCGTCGTCGTGCTCGCCGCCGGGTCGTGGTGGCTGGGGCAGTGGCAGTTCGACCGGCTCGAGCAGCGCAAGGCCGACAACGCCGTGGTGCGTGCCAACGAGGAGCAGGCGCCGGTGCCCGTCGAGCAGGTCCTCTCCCCCGGCGGCGACGTCGACGAGGACGACGAGTGGCGGGTCGTGACCGCCACCGGCACCTACTCCCCCGAGGACACCGTCATCGTGCGCTACCGCACCCGCGAGGGCGCCTCGGGCGTCGACGTGGTGGTGCCGCTGGTGACAGGCAGCGGCACGACGCTGCTGGTGGACCGCGGCTGGCTGGCCACCCGGGCCGCCGGCACCACCCGGCCCGACGACGTGCCCGAGCCGCCGGCCGGCGAGGTCGAGATCTCCGGGTGGGTGCGCGCCGATGGCAGCGGCGACTCCACCACTGTCAGCGACCTGTCGACCCGAGCGGTGAGCAGCGAGCGCATCGGCGAGGCGATCGACCGCGAGGTCTACGGCGGGTTCGTCGACCTGCGCTCGGAGGACCCGGAACCGGCCACCGCGCTCGAGCCGGTGGAGCTGCCCGAGCTCGACAACGGCCCGCACTTCTTCTACGGCCTGCAGTGGTGGTTCTTCGGCCTGCTGGCCGTCGGCGGCTTCCTCTACCTGGCCTGGGACGAGCGCCGTGGCCCCCGCCGCCGGCGTACGTCGTCGCGCGAGGACGCCGACGACGAGACGCCGGCTCAGCCCCGCGCGGACACGTCGTCGACGAACTGGGTGCGGTAGAGGTCGGCGTAGAGGCCGCCCTCGGCGAGCAGCTCGCTGTGCGTGCCGGACTGCACGATGCGGCCCTCGTCGAGGACCAGGATCTGGTCGGCGTTGCGCACCGTGCTCAGCCGGTGGGCGATGACCAGCGAGGTGCGGCCCTCGAGGGCGGCGTCGAGGGCCCGCTGCACGGCGGCCTCGGACTCGCTGTCGAGGTGGGCGGTGGCCTCGTCGAGCACCACGATGCCCGGCGACTTCAGCAGCAGCCGCGCGATCGCGAGACGCTGGCGCTCGCCGCCGGAGAGCCGGTAGCCGCGGTCGCCCACGACGGTGTCGAGGCCGTCGGGCAGGCGCCGCACCGTGTCGGCGATCTGGGCGGCCTCGAGGCTCGACCAGATGTCGCGGTCGTCGGCGGAGGGCCGGGCGTAGAGCATGTTGGCGCGGATGGTGTCGTGGAAGAGGTGCGCGTCCTGGGTCACGTAGCCCACGGCGTCCTCGAGGGACTGCAGGCTGACGTCGCGCACGTCGTGCCCGCCGACCCGCACGCTGCCGGAGGTGACGTCGTAGAGCCGGGCGACCAGGTGGGTCACGGTCGTCTTGCCGGCGCCGGAGGGGCCCACCAGGGCCACCATCCGGCCGACGTCGGCGGTGAAGGAGACGTCGTGGAGCACGGGGACGCCGCCGCCGGTCTCGGGGCGCGCCACGCCCTCCAGCGAGGGCAGCGACAGGTCGTCGGCGCTGGGGTAGGCGAAGCCGACCCGGTCGAACTCCAGGCGCGCCGCGCTGCGCGGCAGCTCGACCGCGTCGTCGCGCTCGACGATCAGCGAGGGCAGGTCGAGCACCTCGAAGACCCGCTCGAAGCTGACCATCGCGGTCATCACGTCGATGCGCACGTTGGAGAGCCCCTGCAGGGGGCCGAGCAGCCGCAGCAGCAGCGTCGCGAGGGCGAGCAGGGTGCCGATGGTCAGCGCGTCGCTGACCACCAGCTGGCCGCCGACGCCGTAGACCAGCGCGGTGGCCAGGGCGGGGACGAGCACCATGGCGGCGCCGAAGATGCGGGTGATCAGGCTGATCCGCACCCCGAGGTCGCGCACCTTGGCGGCCTTGGTGGCGAAGAGGACGTCCTCGTCGTCGCGGCGACCGAAGAGCTTGAGCAGCATCGCGCCGCCGACGTTGAAGCGCTCGGTCATGTTGTTGCCGAGGTCGGCGTTGCCGTCCATCTGCTCGCGCGTCAGCCCGGCCAGGCGGTTGCTGACGAACCGGGAGGCCAGGAAGAGCAGCGGGAACAGCCCCACGCACAGCAGCGTCACCTGCCAGCTCAGGGCCAGCATGGTGATGCCGACGACGACCACCGCGATGGAGTTGGACACCGTGCTCGACAGGGTCGAGGTGAAGGCCCGCTGCGCGCCGATCACGTCGTTGTTAAGCCGGCTGACCAGCGCCCCTGTCTGGGTGCGGGTGAAGAAGGCCATCGACTGGCGCTGCACGTGGGCGAAGACCTGGGAGCGCAGGTCGTAGATGAGGCCCTCACCGATCCGGGAGGACAGCCAGCCGGCCAGCACGCTGAGCACCGCGTTGAAGACGGCGAACCCGGCCATCGCCAGGGCCAGCCAGGTGACCAGCCCCCGGTCGCCGGCCAGGATGCCGTTGTCGACGATCTGCTGGACCAGCAGCGGGGTCACCACGACCAGCGAGGCGTCGATGACGGTCAGCACCAGGAAGACCGAGATCAGTCCCCGGTGGGGACGGGCGAAGCCGACCACCCGCCGCACGGTCTGGCGCGACAGCCGGTTGTTCACCACGCTGCGGTCCGAGCGCAGGTGGCGCCAGGCCATCCCGGCCCCCATCATCCCCGACACGTCGTGCTCCTCACTGCTGCTACTGCTCGTGGGTGGCGCCCGCGACCTCGCGGAAGCGGCGGCCCTGGGCCTCGCGCTCGAGGCGGCGCTGCTCGTCGAGCGGCTGTGCCGCCGCGCTCTGCAGCAGCGCCTTGGTCTCACGCACCGCCCCGGCCATCGGGGCGGTGAGGGACTCGACGAGGTGCGCGACGGTGGCAGCGAGCTGGTCGGTCGGGACCGCGGTCAGGGCGATGCCGATGCGCACCGCCTCCTCGGCGCCGACCATGCGTGCCGTGGCACAGATCTCCAGTGCCCTCGCGTAGCCAACCGCCTCGACCAGGGGTTTTGTTCCCGTGAGGTCGGCGACCAGGCCCAGGGCCGCCTCCTTCATGCACAGCTGGGCGTCGTCGGTCAGCACCCGCAGGTCGCAGGCCAGCGCCAGCTGGAAGCCGGCGCCCACCGCGTAGCCCTGGACCGCGGCGATCGAGACGAACGACGGGTCGCGCAGCCAGGTGAAGCCGCGCTGGTAGTCGTCGATCGTCGCCGACATCTCCTCCTCGCTGCGGCGCAGCAGGTCGGCCACGGACTCCACGCCCTCGGCCGAGGACGCCGGGTCGAGCATCGCCCGGTCGAGACCGGCGGAGAAGGTGGTGCCGGCGCCGCGCACGACCACCACCCGCACCTCGTCGTCGGCCACCAGGCGCTCACCGACCGTGGCCAGGGCGCGCCACATCGCCGGGGTCTGGGCGTTGCGGACCTCGGGGCGGTCGAGGGTGACGGTGGCGACCGCGCCCTCGACGTGGACCTGCAGACCGACGGCGGCGAGCTCTTCGGGTGTCATGCCCGGAGTCTAGGAACCGGCACCGACACCGGACCCGGCGCCCTCAGGCGAGGGAGACCAGGTCGGCGTACCCCTCGTTCCAGAGGTCCTCGTCGCCGTCGGGCAGCAGCAGCACCCGGTCGGGCTCGAGGGCCAGGACGGCGCCCTCGTCGTGGGTGACCAGGATGATGGCGCCCTCGTAGGTGCGGATCGCGGCCAGCACCTCCTCGCGGGAGGCGGGGTCGAGGTTGTTGGTGGGCTCGTCGAGCAGCAGCACGTTGGCGCTGGAGACCACCAGGGAGGCCAGCGCCAGGCGGGTCTTCTCCCCACCGGAGAGCACCGCGGCGCTCTTGTGCGCGTCGTCGCCGGAGAAGAGGAAGGAGCCCAGCACCGAGCGGGCCTCGACGTCGGTCAGCTGCGGCGCCGCGGACTGCATGTTCTCCAGGACCGTGCGCGAGGTGTCGAGCGTCTCGTGCTCCTGGGCGTAGTAGCCCACCTTCAGCCCGTGGCCGGGGATGACCTCGCCGGTGTCGGGCTGGTCGACCCCGGCCAGGATCCGCAGCATGGTGGTCTTGCCGGCGCCGTTGAGGCCCAGGATGACGACGCGCGAGCCCTTGTCGATGGCCAGGTCGACACCGGTGAACACCTCGAGGGAGCCGTAGGTCTTCGACAGCTCGCGGGCGGTGATCGGGGTCTTGCCGCAGGCGGCGGGGGCCGGGAACTTGATCCGGGCGACCTTGTCGACGGCCCGCTCGCCCTCGAGGCTGGACATCATCTTCTCGGCCCGCTTGAGCATCGACTGCGCCGCCTGCGCCTTCGAGGCCTTGGCGCGCATCTTGTTGGCCTGGTCGGTGAGCGTCTTGGCCTTGTTCTCGGCGTTCATCCGCTCGCGCCGACGACGCACCTCGTCGGTCTCGCGCTGGGTGAGGTAGTTCTTCCAGCTCATGTTGTAGATGTCCATGGCGGTGCGGTTGGCGTCGAGGTGCATCACCTTGTTGACGGTGGCCTCGAGGAGCTCGTTGTCGTGGCTGATCACGATGAACCCGCCCTTGTGGGCCTTGAGGAACTCCCGCAGCCACACGATCGAGTCGGCGTCGAGGTGGTTGGTCGGCTCGTCGAGGATCAGGATCTCGGCGCCGGAGAACAGGATGCGGGCCAGCTCGACCCGGCGGCGCTGGCCGCCCGACAGCGTCTTGAGCGGCTGGCCGAGGAGCCGGTCGGCGATGCCGAGGCTGGCCGCGATGGTGGCCGCCTCGGACTCCGCGGCGTACCCGCCACCGGCGTGCATCTCGTCGTCGGCGCGGCTGTAGCGGCGCATCGCCTTCTCGGCGACGGCTATGTCGTCGGAGCCCATCTGCTCCTCGGCCGCCCGCAGGCGCCGTACGACGTCGTCGAGACCGCGGGCGGAGAGGATCCGGTCGCGGGCCAGGACCTCGGGGTCGCCGGTGCGCGGGTCCTGCGGCAGGTAGCCGATGTCACCGCTGCGGGTCACCGATCCGCCGGCGGGCAGCGCCTCGCCGGAGAGGATCTTGGTGAGGGTGGTCTTGCCGGCGCCGTTGCGACCGACCAGGCCGACCTTGTCGCCCGCGGCCACGCGGAAGCTCACGTCCTCCATCAGGAGACGCGCGCCGGCACGGACTTCGAGCTGATGAGCGGTGATCATAGGAGTCCAATCGTAGGAGTCGGTAGCCTCAGCCACCGATTCGCCGGCACCCGGCGCAGGCCGCCCCAGGAGGCACGACGTGAGGTTCAACCCCAAGGCCCGCCTCGACACCCGGCGCACACGTGACGTGGGTCGCAGCAGCGGAGGGGGCCGCTCCCGTGGCGGCTTCCCGGGCTCCGGCGGCCGTGGCGGCTCCTCGCTGCCCGTCCCGGGTGGGGTCGTCGGCGGGGGTGGCGTGGTCGCGGCGGTCATCGTGGTCGGCATCTTCGTGGTCACCCAGCTGATGGGCGGCGGCTCCGGGCTCGACCTCGGCTCCGGGGGCAGCCTCGACGCGAGCCGCTTCGAGGACTCCGAGCGGTACGCCGCCTGCGAGACCGGCGAGGACGCCAACGAGTCGGTCGACTGCGCACGGGTCGCGGTCGAGAACAGCCTCTACGACTACTGGGGCGACACGCTCGCCGACGACTTCCGCCCCGCCGACTCGCTGGTGACCTTCTCCGGGCAGGTCGGCACCGGCTGCGGCGCGGCCAGCTCGGCCGTCGGCCCGTTCTACTGCCCCGCCGACGACACCATCTACCTCGACAGCGGCTTCTTCGACGAGGTGCTCGAGCGCCAGCTCGGTGGGCCCGACGGTGGGTTCGTGGAGGCCTACGTCCTGGCCCACGAGTACGGCCACCACGTCCAGAACGTGCTGGGCACGATGGGCCGGGTCCGCACCCAGCAGGGCGCCTCCTCCGACGCGGTGCGCCTGGAGCTGCAGGCCGACTGCTACGCCGGGATGTGGACGCGGGGCGCCACGGCGACCGAGGACTCCTCGGGCACGGCGCTGTTCAGCGAGCTCACCGACGAGGACGTCCGGCTGGCGCTCGAGGCCGCGGCCAGCGTCGGCGACGACCGCATCCAGCAGCAGACCCGGGGCCAGGTCGACGAGGAGTCCTGGACCCACGGCTCCGCCGCGCAGCGCCAGCGCTGGTTCCAGGTCGGCCTCGACGGCGGCGACCTCACCGACTGCGACACCTTCGCGGCCGGCAGCCTGTGACGTCGTAGGTCGAGCAGCGACGAGCGCCGTCGGCGGGCGCCGTTGGTCGAGCAGCGAGGAGCGCCAGCGACGAGCGACGCCGAGACCCCGTGACGACCGCGCCCGCCGTACGCCATGGACTCACCGGATTTCGAGACGGTTGCTGCGCAACCTCCTCAATCAACGGGGGCGGTCAGGCGTCGAGCAGCGCCTCGATCAGGGGGAACTGTTGCTGCAGGGCCCGCAGGTGCGGGGCGACGGCGGGGTGGCGGAACTTGCCGGCGAGCGCCCCCTCTCCCCTGGCCACCCGCGACAGCGCCCACTCGGCGCGGCTCAGCGCGGTGTAGACCGCGGTGACCCGGGCGCCCAGCGCGGCCTCCTCGGGCGTGGCCACGCCGTCGGGCAGCCCCAGCAGGTAGGCGTCGAGCAGCGGCTCGAAGTCCTCGCGCGCGGCCAGCAGGTAGTAGCCGAGGTCGGCGCCCACCGCGGCGGTGCCCAGGCACGACCAGTCGATGGCCACCACGTCGTCACCCTCCCGCCCCGGCAGGTTGCCCGGTGTGGGATCGCCGTGCTGCAGCACCTGCGGCAGCGCGTCGCAGCGGTCGAGGAAGGTGTCGCGGCGCGTCCACAGGTGCTCGGCGACGTCGGCGACGGTGGTGCGCGACAGGGTCGGCCAGCCGCCCCGGTGCGCCGTACGCCGCAGCCGGTCGCGCAGCTGGTCGCGGGCCAGCCAGGCGACGTCGGGCACCGGCGTGCCGGCGAAGCGGCCCAGCGCGTGCGCTGCGAAGAGCCCGTTGACGGCGGCGTCCTCGACCCAGTCCTCCGTCAGGGTGATGCCCTCGACGTCCTCCTCGGCCACCGAGCGCACCGGTGGCCTGAGCCCGCGGGTGCGCGCCAGGATGCCGGAGGTGACCACGTCGGCGGCGCGGCGCCAGTAGGCGAAGTGGTGGGGGTCGCCGAGCTCGGCGGGGTCGTGCTCACCGGGTGCGGCCAGGCGCTTCACGGCCACGGGCTGCGCACCGAGGCTGGTGCGCCACACGCCGATCGTGGACATGCCGGCCCCGCCGGGGAGCGGATGCCAGCCCGGGTCGGGCTGCCACGTCGGGGCCACGAGCCCGACGCTAGCCGATGTCGCGGCGCCGGAAGGCCAACTGGCCCGCCGCGCCGACGGCGAGTGCGACGCCCAGCAGCGCCGACGACGCCGCCAGCGACGCGTCCTCGGCCGGCACCAGGGGCAGGTGGTCGAAGGGCGAGAGCCAGCGCACCCACTGCGGCAGGTCGAGGAGGTCGCCGAAGAACATGACCACGACGGCCACGACCAGCGGCGCCCACGCGAGCGAGGCGAGCCGTGGAGCCAGCGCGTGGACCAAGCGCGCGACCGCCGCGAGCAGCAGCACCGCGGGCGCGTGCTGCAGCTGCGGCAGCACGAACGACACCGCCTGCACCGGGTCGGCGGTCACGAACGCGTACCCGGCGCCGATGCCCAGCCCCGCCACGACGAGCACCAGCAGCGTGGCGAGCACGGTGACGAGCGTCCAGGACAGCAGCCAGCGCCCGCGGGCCAACGGCGCCGAGAGCACGAGCTCGGCCAGGCCCGACTCCTCCTCGCTGCGTGGCCGCAGCATCGACGAGGTCGCGAAGCCGGCGGTGAGCAGCGCGAGCATCAGCAGCATCGTGGCGAAGAACCCGTCGACGAGGTCGGGCACGCCCTGGGTCATCATCTCGAGCCCCAGGTCGGAGTCGCCGACCAGGTCCTCGACCTCCGTCCCCAGGGCGCCGTACGCGACGCCGGTCAGGAAGAGCCCGACGCTCCAGCCGATGATACCGCCCCGCTGGAGCCGCCAGGCGAGGCCGACCGTCCCCGACAGCGCCGACCCGGCCCGACCGGGCCCGGGACGGCTGGCCACGAGACCGGCTCCGATGTCACGGCGCACGAGCAGGGCGCCGGCCAGCGCGAGGTTGGCCGCCCCAGCGGCGAGCAGCAGCAGCACCGGCCACCAGCGCAGCCCGGAGAAGGGGTGCATCGCCTGGTACCAGCCGATCGGCGAGAGCCAGGACAGCGCAGGCACCGAGACGTCGCCTACGGCGCGCAGCGCGTACGCCGCCGCGATCACCGCACCGGCGATCCCGCGGGCCGCGCGGGTGCTGGACACCAGCTGGGCGGCGACGAGGGTCGTGCCGGTGAAGCACAGGCCGCACAGCACCAGGCCGACCCCCAGCGCCGCCGAGTCGGCCACCTCGAGCGGATAGGTGACCAGCGAGAGGGTGACCAGCGCACCGGAGAAGACGGAGACGACGAGTGCGGTGAGCACGGCCGCGGCCGGGGGCGCGAAGCGGCCCACGACCGCTGAGCGGACCAGGTCGTCGCGTCCAGACTCCTCCTCGGCACGGGTGTGCCGGGTGACGACGACCATGACGACCAGGCCCAGGAGCACGGCGCCGAAGGCGCTGGCCTGCCAGGTGACCTGGCCCCCGACGGTGTCGAGCGAGCGGGCGGGGCCGGCCAGCGCGATCATCGCCTGGTTGCGCTCCATGGCCGCGGCCATCCGGGCCAGCTCGCCCTCACCGGGGTAGAGCCGGTCGATCGACCACGCCTGGGCCCAGTAGAGGACGGCGAGCGCCACCCCCCAGCCGAGCATCAGCCAGCGGTCGCCCTTCAAGGCCTTGGCCCACAGGGTCAGGGTGCCGGTGAAGAGACCGCTGGTCACCGCCGCTCCCCGTAGTGACGCATGAAGAGCTGCTCGAGCGTCGGCGGCTGGGAGACCAGGCCCGTCACGCCGGCCTCGAGGAGGAGCCGCAGTGCGGGCTCGACGGCCTCGGGGTCGACCTCGAAGCTGACCTCGCCACCGTCGGAGCGCAGGTCGTGGACGCCGTCGAGGCCGTCGAGGCCGGGGGCGGGTCCGCGCAGCTGGGCGGTGACGGCGGTGCGGCTGAGATGGCGCATCTCGGCGAGGCTGCCGCTCTCGACGAGACGGCCCTCGTTGATGATGCTCACGCGGTCGCACATCTGCTCCACCTCGCCGAGCACGTGGCTGGAGAGCAGCACGCTCCCCCCGCCCGAGCGGTAGGTGTTGACGCAGTCACGGAACTCGGCCTCCATCAGGGGGTCGAGCCCCGAGGTGGGCTCGTCGAGCAGCAGCAGCTCGACGTCGGCGGCCAGGGCGGCGACGAGCGCCACCTTCTGGCGGTTGCCCTTGCTGTAGCTGCGGCCCTTCTTGGTGGGGTCGAGGGCGAACCGCTCGACCAGCTCGTCGCGACGCGCGGGGTCGAGCCCCCCGCGCAGCCGGCCGAGGAGGTCGATGCACTCGCCGCCGGTGAGGTTGGCCCACAGGCTCACGTCGCCCGGCACGTAGGCCAGGCGGCGGTGCAGGTCGGCGGCCTGGCGCCACGGGTCGCCGCCGAGCAGCCGCACCGTGCCCGAGTCGGCGCGCAGCAGCCCGAGCAGCACCCGGATGGTGGTGGACTTCCCCGAGCCGTTGGGCCCCAGGAAGCCGTGCACCTCCCCCGCGCGCACCTGCAGGTCGAGCCCGTCGAGGGCCCGCACCCGCCCGAAGGTCTTGACCAGCTCGTGGACCTCGATGACGTCGGACGGCACCCGTCCACCGTAGCCCCGTCCGGCCTCCGGCGCTGGCAGGCGAGCCAGTGGCCCCTCAGGCGTTGTGCACCTCGACGCGCAGCGACAGCGCGTCGGCGACGCCCTGCTCGAGCACGCCGCGGCGCGGGTCGGGCAGCGCCAGCCAGGGCTCGACGGTGCCCAGCCCCGCGAGACGCCGATCGGCGAGGACCTCGTCGACGGCGGTGCGGTCACCACCCACGACGACGGGACCGGCGAGGCCGTCGAGGATGCGGGCGGCGTGGTCGGCGGCCGCCTCGTACGCCTGGCGGGCCTGGTTGTCGCGACGGCGGGCGAAGCGCTGCTGGCTCTGGCCGCCGGCCTTCGTGCGGCCCTGGACGTGGCGCTGACCGGTCTTGGACGCCCCCATCGTGGCCCCGCTCATCCGCGCGACGGCGAAGCCGCCCTTGCGCACCAGCAGCACCCCCCAGTCGTCGGGCGCCGCGCTCGCGGCAGCGCCGGCCAGACCGGCCGCCTCCGCCGGACCGTCGTACGCCGCCCCCAGCGGCAGGCGCGCGGTGAACCGCGACCCGTCGGCGGCGCTCCCGCTCAGGACGCCGTCGACCACCGACAGGGCGGTGTCGCCGTGCCGGGTCTCGAAGTTGGCGATCCACCGCTCGACGCGGGCTGCGGGGACGAGGACGTCAGGCATGGCTCGACAGTCCTACCGGTCCACCTGTGCGGACCGTGCGTCGTGGCGCTCGACACGGCCCTGCCAGGTCAGGATCAGGAGCGGTCCGGCGACGGGCACGAGGAGGAGCGCGAGGACCCCCAGCAGGCCGTGCGGAACCCGCGACCGTCCTCGCAGGACCTGGACGACGACCACCAGCACCAGCACGGTGTGCGCCAGCGTCAGCAGGCCAAGAGCGATCTCGAACCCGTCGGGCGCCAGAGGGGCCATCTCTTCCTGCTGGGACATCTGCTGCTCTCGCGTGCTCGTGGGTGGAGGGGTACGTCGCGGGACACGGTAGGCGACGACCCGCCCCCGGAACCGTGGAGCCCCGGATGAACCTGGTTCGTCCGGGGCTCCACACTCTGCTGCGCTCTACGCCTGGCCGTCGAAGTAGGACGCGACCTGCCCGGCCTCCAGCTCGATCGTCGCTGCATCGACCAGGTCGTCGGCCTGCTCACCCAGCACCGACGTCCAGGCGTCGAGCACCTCCTGGGCCAGCCCGCTGTCGAACAGCTCGGCCTGCAGGTCCGCCACCGCGGCGTCGTACAGGTCGGCGAGCTCGGGGGTGGCGAGGAACCGCTCGGCCAGCACGTTGCCGCCCATGCCGCCCTGGCCGCCCTGGCCGCCCTGGCCGCCGCCGGGTACGCCGCCGGCCTCGGGCAGCTCGCCCTCGGCCGGGGGCTCCATGCCCTCCGGCGGCTCGGGGCGCTCCCCGTCCACCGGAGGCTCCATCCCAGCGGGAGGCTCCATGCCCTCGGGCCGCTCGCCCGGCGCTCCACCTCCGCCTGGCACTCCTCCGCCACCCTGCCCGCCGCCGTTGGTGGCGCCGAAGGCGAGGTTGTGGTCCCACGCCACGACGGTCATCTGCTCCGCCTCGGCGTCCCAGCGCAGGAACGAGTTGTTGCCCGGGCCGGCGATGTCGTCGAAGTTGCCGACCAGGTCCTCGAAGGCCAGGTACGTCGCGAACGCGGCGACGTCCAGCCGCTCGGCCAGCCCGTCGGCGAACTCCTCGTCCGACGACTCCTCGAGCCACTGCAGGAAGTCGGTGAGCGGCTCGTGGTCGTCGGTGCCGGCCTCGATGTCGAAGACCTCGTCGTAGGCCTCGGGGTCGTCGCCGCGGTAGGAGTAGTCGCCGCCGGCCTCCGCCTTGTAGAGCGTGCCGTCGGTGCCGAACGTGGCCTCGTCCCACCTGTTGTCGAGGTCCTGGACCATCAGCCGCAGCGTGGACCCGCTGTCGTTGGCCGAGAAGGAGATGCTCACGGCCTCCTCGCTGGCCAGGCCCGCCTCGTCGAGCAGCGCGAGGGCGACGGCCTCGTTGAGCGAGGTCTCGGTGGTGCTGGAGCGGATGACGAAGCTCTCCCACCCGTCGAGGCTCTGGCCGTCGACGAACTTGTCGAGGTCGATGAGCCACGGCAGGTCGGCGGGGTCGGAGTCCGCGTCGACGTCGCGCAGCGAGCTGTTGCCCTTGAGCCGGATCCCGGCGTCGCTGATGGTCTGGCCGTCGATGGTGACGTCGGCCGTGAGCCACTCCTTCTCATCGCTCTCCTGGTACGTCGCCAGCATCGCGGCGAACTCGTCGTCATCCACGTCGATGGAGACCTCGTGCACCGAGCTGGCGTCCCAGACCGTGCCCTCGACGCTGGCCGAGGTGGCCGCGGAGCCGGTGGCCGACGTGGCGGTGCTGCAGGCGCCCAGGCTGCCGATGCCCAGCGCGAGCGCGGCGAGGCCGGCGGCGCCGCGACGTCGCAGGCCGCCGGTGCGGGTGGGGGTGGGGGTGCGGACGCTGTTCATGCGGGCTCCTGGGTCTGGCTGTAGGTGAGGTGCGGCTCGAGGTGCCGGGCGCGCACCCGGTTCCAGCGGTGCGCCGGCAGGTCGGGGTGCAGCAGCGCCAGGCCGGTGCCGTACTTGGAGATCCGCACCGGGCGGTGCCCCTGGCTCCACAGCCGCCGGTCGACGCCGCTCCTGGCCCCGGGACTCTTGGTCTCCACGACCGCGAGGCCGGGCACCCGAGCCGTGCCGCCTCCCCCGGGAAGCGACCAGACGAGGTCGAGGTCGATGGTGACGCGAGCACCGCTCGTGGGGAGCCAGAGCGTGGTGCGCGTGTAGCCGGTGCGCAACGTCGGCACCAGGGCGGTGACGTCGACGTGGGCGAGACCGGCACCGTCGAGCTCGTCGCCCACGAAGGCGTCGTCCTCGGCCGAGAGGCCGCACGGCACGACCGCTGCCGCGGAGCCACCGCGGGGGATCCGGGCCTTGACGGTGGACCCGCGCGTCCCCCGGGTCTTGACCTCGGTGAACGCGGCCCCGGAGTCGAGGTAGTGCCTGGCGCGGACCTTGAACCGGTGCCGGCGTCCCCTGGCGGCTCGCCAGTAGGCCTCGAGCTCGGGCGTGTCGAGGTACGTCGAGTCGTAGCGGTGACGGCGCAGGCCGTCGATCTCCAGCACCCTCAGGTCGGGGTCGAGCGCCTGCAGGGCCGCCACCACCTCTGGCAGCGCAGCCATCGGGACGACGTACTTGCGGTCGGTGCGTGTCATCAGGGCGGCGTCGGTGGTCAGCTCGGCCAGGGACGTCGCCTCGAGCAGGTCGATGCGGGCCAGCGGGTCGCACGCGGGGACGGCGCGCTCGGACGTGGTGGCGGTCATGCCCCGACCGCCGTGGGGGCGACGTAGGAGGTGCTGCGGGACAGGGCCTCCGGGAGGGGAGGCTGCTCGGCGCTGCGCCAGCGGACGTCGACCAGCGTGGTGTCGTTGACCAGGTCGACCTTGTGGACGGCCACCTTGCGGACCTCGCCGCCGACGCTCTCGCCCAGCACCGCCGCCAGGACGGCCTCGTCGGTGTAGGCACCGTCGAGGAGCACCAGCTGCTGGTGGTCGCGGGTGAGGAGCCGCGGGCTGTCGGCCACGGCGATGACGGCCACCAGGACCGCCATCAGCAGCACGGTGAGCGGCACCTCGAGCGAGCCCAGTCCGCCGAGGAGACCCAGGGCCAGGGCCGCGAAGTAGTAGGCCACCTCGTGCTGGCCCAGCTCCAGCGAGCGGAGCCGGATGATGGACAGCACCCCGAAGAGCCCCAGGCCCAGCCCCAGGGTGGCGTCGCTGTTGACCAGGGCCGTGGTCACGGCCAGGACACCGACATTGACCCCGAGGAAGGCGACCAGCAGGTCGCGGCGACGGTGGCGCGGGTAGTAGACGGCGAGGCAGAGCAGGCTGATCGCGACCAGGTCGGCGAGCGGGAGGTAGAGGGAGTTCATGGGCGGTCCTTACGTCGTTCACGTCGGGTTGACTCCCCGGACACTGGCCCGTCGACCGGGCAGGCACCTGGGACCTGCCTGCGAGGTGGCTGTGAACGTCGACGGTGGCGCCCGGCACCGCCGATGGGCGAGAGGCTCGGGGCGTGGCGTCGCGGGCCCGGACGTTGCACCATCAGGTGCAGGAGACGCGATCGACGAGGAGCGATGACGATGACCGACCCCCAGCAGCGCTTGAGCGCCGCGGACGTGCGCGCGGCGGACCTCGCCGACTGGCGCCAGGTCCTCGGCAGGATCAAGGCGCGGTTCCGCACGCGGGACTTCGCGACCGGTCTCGACCTGGTCAACCGGGTCGGGGCCCTGGCCGAGGCCGCCGACCACCACCCCGACGTCACCCTGACCTACACCGACGTCGTCGTCACCCTGGTCAGCCACGACGTCGCAGGACTCACGAGCCGGGACGTCGCCCTGGCCCGCGAGATCAGCCGGGCAGCGGCCGACCTGGACGTGCGTGCCGACGTCGCGGGGCTCACGCAGGCGGAGCTGGGCCTCGACACCTCAGCCGGCGCCGAGCTGGCGCCGTTCTACGCCGCCCTCCTCGGGGGCGAGGTCGTCCAGGGCGAGGCGGTCGACGCGAGCGGGCAGACGCCGACGGTGTGGTGGCAGGAGCCCGAGGGTGCCGGCGACGACGAGCACGCCCTGCCTCCCCAGCCCTTCGAGCAGCGCTGGCACCTCGACGTCTGGGTCCCCCACGACGACGCCGAGGCGCGCCTGCGGGCCGTGCTCGACGCCGGCGGACGCCTGGTCAGCGACAGCGCGGCACCGGCGTACTGGGTCGTCGAGGACGCCGACGGCAACCGGTCGTGCATCTGCACCCCCGAGGGCCGCTGACGCCGCCACCGGCCTCGCCCCGGTGGTGCCGACGGAGCACCCAGCCCGACCGGCAGCTAGTCGAGGCAGAACTCGTTGCCCTCGACGTCCTGCATCACCAGGCACGACTCGTCGTGCCCGTCGGCCGGCACCAGGCGCACCCGACGTGCACCGAGCGCCTGGAGACGCGCGCACTCGGCCTCGAGGGCGTCGACGCGCGCCTGGCCGACCAGCCCGGTGCCGACCCGCACGTCGAGGTGCAACCGGTTCTTGACGGTCTTGCCCTCGGGGACACGCTGGAAGAACAACCGCGGGCCGACGCCGGCGGGGTCCTCGCAGGCGAACGCCGACCCCTGTCGCTCCGGCGGCAGCGCCGCGTCGAAGTCGGCCCAGGTGGCGAAGCGCGGCGGTGGCGGCGGGACGACGTAGCCCAGCACCTCGCACCAGAAGCGGGCGACGCGCTCGGGTTCTGCGCAGTCGAAGGTCACCTGGACCTGTTTGACGCCGGTCATCGGATCAGGCGCTCTCCCACAGACCGATGACGTTGCCCTCGCTGTCGCTGAAGTAGGCGGTGAAGCCCATGTCCCCGACGGGCTGCTTGTCGGTCAACCGGGTGCCACCCGCGCTCTCGACGGCACCCAGCGCGTCGTCGACGCTCGCCACGTCGATGACCACGTTGGGACCCTTGCTGGGGATCTCGTCGCCGCGCTTGAACATGCCCCCGTTGATGAAGCCCGGCTCGGTGGGCCCGGTCTCGGGGTCGCTGGGCCCGGTCATCACCATGGTGTAGTCCATCTCGGGCATCGGCACCAGCTGCCAGCCGAAGACGTCGCGGTAGAACCCGCTCGCCCTGTTCCCGTCGTCGAACGGGATCTCGAAGTGCATCACCTTGCCGCTCATGCTGGCCCCCTGGGTCGTCGTCGGACCCTCCAGCACACTCCTGCCCACGGCCACCGTCAAGAGGGTCGCGGACAAGGACCAGGGCGCTCAGTCGCCGGCGTAGACGACCCGGAAGCGCTCGAGCACCAGCAGCATGCTGGGGTCGAACCCGGCCGGGGCGTGCTCGGCGAAGAACCGCTCGTGCTCGGCGCGCCAGTGCTCCAGGCTGCGGTCGCCCTCGCCCTCGAGGTGGGCGTGCTCGGCGCTGACCTCGTCGAAGGGCACGACCCGCACGTCGGTGGTCTCGACGAGGGCGCGCGGGTGCCCCTCGCCGTCGAGCACGATGCCGAGCGTGCCCGCCTCGGGCAGCGGCTCGCCCTCCACCTCGTAGTCGGCGTGCGCGCTCGCCGTCGCGGTCTTCGTGCCCTCCAGCACCAGCGCCAGCAGCGCGTCGGCCTCCTCCGCGGTGGCGCCGAAGGACCACGCCGGGGGCGGCACGACCTCGAGCGTCGTCGGGCCGAAGTACGACGGCGCGGTGTTGAGCTTGGCGTGGAAGCGGGCAAGGTCCCAGAACGACTCGACCGGCCCGCGCCCGAAGTGGGCGGAGCCGGTCGTGTCGGTGCTCGGGTCGGTCATGCACCCCAGCGTAGAGGGGCCTCAGACATTGAAGCCCAGGGCGCGCAGCTGCTCGCGGCCGTCGGGGGTGATCTTGTCGGGGCCCCAGGGCGGCATCCAGACCCAGTTGATGGCCACGTCGTTGACCAGGCCCTCGAGGGCCTGCTCGGTCTGGTCGGTGATGACGTCGGTCAGCGGGCAGGCCGCCGAGGTCAGGGTCATGTCGATGACCAGGTTGGTGTCCTCGTCGACGTGCAGGCCGTAGACCAGGCCCAGGTCGACGACGTTGATGCCGAGCTCGGGGTCGACGACGTCCTTCATCGCCTCCTCGACGTCCTCGATGCTCACCGAGGCGCCGGGGGCGGCAGTGCCGGTCGGGCCGGTGCCGGCCTGCGGGACCTCGGGCAGGTCGCCGTGGTCGACGGTCGAGTCGGCAGCGGTGTCAGGTGCAGTGGTCTCAGCCACGGGATTCCTCCAGGGATCGGGCGGTGGCGTCCTTCCAGGCCATCCACGACAGTAGCGCGCACTTGACGCGCGCAGGGAACTTGGCGACGCCGGCGAAGGCGATGCCGTCCTCCAGCACCTCCTCGTCGGGCTCCACGGTGCCCTTGCCCTGCATCAGGGCCAGGAACTCCTCGTGGATGCTCATCGCCTCGTCGACCGGCTTGCCGATGACGAGATCGGCCATCACCGAGGTGGAGGCCTGGGAGATCGAGCAGCCCACGGAGTCGTAGGACACGTCCTGCACGACGCCGTCGGCGAGGTGGACCCGCAGGGTGATCTCGTCACCGCAGGTCGGGTTCACGTGGTGGACCTCGGCCTCGAAGGGCTCACGCAGGCCCTTGTGGTGCGGGTTCTTGTAGTGGTCCAGGATGATCTCCTGGTACAGCGAGTCGAGCTCGGCGCTCATGGTGCTCCTCCCCTCTGGTGCTCAGTCGAGCTTGAAGTACGAACGGGTGTAGTTCAGCGCGTCCACGAACGCATCGATCTCGGCCGGGGTCGTGTAGAGGTACGACGACATCCGGGTCGAGCTCTGCACGCCGAAGCGGGCGTGCGCCGGACGGGCGCAGTGGTGCCCGGCCCGCACCGCGACCCCGCGCACGTCGAGGACCTGCGAGACGTCGTGCGGGTGCAGGCCCTCGATCTCGAACGAGACCGCTCCCCCGCGCTGGGTGGCGTCGAGCGGGCCCAGCACGCGCAGTCCCTTCACGCTCTGCATGCCCTCGAGGGCGTAGCGCGTGATGGCCTGCTCGTGGGCGTGGATCGCCTCCATGCCCACGGCGCCGAGGTAGTCGACGGCCGCGCCGAGGCCCACGGCCTCGACGATCGGGGGCGTGCCGGCCTCGAACTTGTGCGGGATGCCGGCGTACGTCGACCCCTCCATCCGCACGGTCTCGATCATCTCGCCGCCACCGAGGAACGGCGGCAGCTGCTCGAGCACCTCACGGCTGCCCCACAGCACGCCGATGCCGGTGGGCCCGACGACCTTGTGGCCGGTGAAGGCGACCAGGTCGGGCCGCTCGGCCTCGGGCATGGCTGCCAGGTCGATCGGCAGCTGGGGCGCGGCCTGCGAGGCGTCGACGACCACCAGGGCGCCCACCTCGTGGGCGCGCCGGGTGATCTCGGCGATCGGGTTGATCGTGCCGAGCATGTTGGAGACCCAGGTCAGGGTCACCACCTTGGTGCGCTCGGTGATCAGCTCGTCGACCTGGGACAGGTCGAGGTGGCCCTCGTCGGTGAAGGTGAACCACTTCAGCTCAGCGCCGCTGCGCTCGGCCAGCATCTGCCACGGCACGATGTTGGAGTGGTGCTCCATCTCCGTGGTGACCACGACGTCGCCCTCGCCCACGCGGCGCGGACCGGCCCACAGCAGCGTGTTGGCGACCAGGTTGAGCGCCTCGGAGGCGTTCTTGGTGAAGATCACCTCGTCGCGGCTGGGGGCGCCGATGAAGGCCGCCACCTTGTCGCGGCCGGCCTCGAACGCCTCGGACGCCTCGGCGCCGAGCTGGTGCATCGCCCGGGCCACGTTGGCGTTGTGGTGCTCGAGGTGGTCGACCATCGCGTCGATCACGCACTGCGGCTTCTGCGAGGTGTTCGCGCTGTCGAGGTAGACCAGCGGGCGACCGTCGGCGAGGGTGCGCTCGAGGATCGGGAAGTCCTTGCGGATCACCTCGAGGTCGGGCAGGAGGCCCTTCATCTGGTCATCTCCTCAGGTCGGTCGGCGCTGGTCGTGGTGCGGGTCGCTGCTGGGCCGGGGTCGCTCAGACCTTGGCGGGCAGGTACTTGTCGTAGCCCTCGGATTCAAGCTGCTCGGCGAGCTCGGGGCCGCCCTGCTCGGCGACCTTGCCGTCGACGAAGACGTGGACGTAGTCGGGCTCGATGTAGCGCAGGATGCGGGTGTAGTGGGTGATCAGCAGGACACCCTTGCCCTCGCCCTCGCGGAAGCGGTTCACGCCGTCGGAGACGACCTTGAGCGCGTCGATGTCGAGGCCGGAGTCGGTCTCGTCGAGGATCGCGACCTTGGGGTCGAGCAGCTCGAGCTGCGCGATCTCGTGGCGCTTCTTCTCGCCACCGGAGAAGCCCTCGTTGACCGAGCGCTGGGTGAAGGTGGCGTCGAGGTTCATCCGCGACATGGCGGCGTTGACGTCCTTGACCCAGGTGCGCAGCTTGGGGGCCTCGCCGTCGACCGCGGTCTTGGCGGTGCGCATGAAGTTGGAGACCGAGACGCCGGGCACCTCGACGGGGTACTGCATGGCCAGGAAGAGCCCGGCGCGGGCGCGCTCGTCGACCGACATGGCCAGCACGTCCTCGCCGTCGAGGGTCACGGTGCCGCCGGTGACGTCGTACTTGGGGTGCCCGGCGATCGAGTAGGCCAGGGTGGACTTGCCCGAGCCGTTGGGGCCCATGATCGCGTGCGTCTCGCCGTCCTTGATGGTCAGCGTCACGCCCTTGAGGATCTCCTTGGGGCCGTCGTCGGTGCTGACGGAGACCTTGAGGTCCTTGATCTCGAGGGTGCTCATGTGTGTCTCTCTTTCTGGGTGGAGAAGAAGTCTCAGGAGGGGGTCACGCCGTTGAGCGTGCTGGCCACGTCGACGTACACGTCGCCGTCACGGACCTCCACGGGGAAGGTCGAGACGGGCTCGGTGGCCGGGAGGCCGGTGGGCTTGCCGCTGCGCAGGTCGAAGCACGAGCCGTGCAGCCAGCACTCGATGACGCCACCGGCCACCTCGCCCTCGCTGAGGGCGACAGCGGCGTGGGAGCACAGGTCCTGCAGCGCGAAGACGTCGTCGCCGTCTCGGGCCACGACCACGGTGACGTCGCCGACCTGGACCGCGAGGCCCTCGTCGGCGGGCACCTCGTCGAGGCTGCAGGCGCGCTCGAGGCTCATGCGGTGGCCGGGCGGTAGCCCTTGAGCACGTTCTTGGCGAGCTCGTCCTCGACCGTGGCGGTGATCTGCTCCTCGAGGGAGGGCACCCCCACCTTGCGGATCAGGTCGTTGAAGAAGCCGTGCAGCACCAGGCGGCGGGCCTCCTCGTCGGAGACGCCGCGGCTGCGCAGGTAGAACAGCTGCTCGTCGTCGAAGCGCGCGGTGGCCGAGGCGTGCCCGGCACCCTCGATCTCGCCGGTCTCGATCTCGAGGTTGGGCACCGAGTCGGCCTGGCAGCCGTCGGTGAGCACCAGGTTGCGGTTCTCCTCGTAGGTCTCGATGCCCTCGGCCACGGGACGGATCAGCACGTTGCCGATCCACACCGTGTGCGCACCCTGGCCCTGCAGCGCGCCCTTGTAGAGGACGTTCGACTTGGTCTTGGGGGCGTTGTGGTCGGCGAAGAGCCGGTGCTCGAGGTGCTGGCCCTCGTCGGCGAAGTAGAGGCCGAAGAGCTCGGCCTCGCCACCGGGGGCGTCGTACTCGACGTTGGCGTGCAGACGCACCACGTCGCCACCGAAGCTGATGGAGGTGTGGCGCACCGAGGCGTCGCGGCCCACGCGGATCGCGTCGCGACCCAGGTGCACGGCGTCGTCGTCCCAGTCCTGCAGGGTCAGCACGTTGACCTGGGCACCGTCGCCGACGACCACCGAGGTGGTCGCGCTGTAGCGCGCCGAGCCGGTGTGCACCAGCACGACGGTGGCCTTGCTGTGCGCACCGAAGCGCAGCACGTGGTGGCCCCACACGACGTCGTCGACCGACTCGCCGTGCAGGCGCAGCACCACGGGCTCGTCGACCTCGAGGTCGGCGGGCACGTCGAGCAGCACCGCCGAGGCCGCGTTGGCCACCGCGAGGGCGGAGGGCCGGTCGTTGGGGGCCAGCTCACCGATCTCGCGCGCCGTGGCGGCGTCGATCTCGCTGAGCGTGACCCCCACGGGGATCTCGGTGGTCCAGGTCAGCGCCGACGAGGAGGCCTCGCCGTCGAGGAGGCCGCGCAGCCGCTTGAGCGGGGTGAAGCGCCACACCTCCTCGCGCCCGGTCGGCACGGGGTGGTCGGCCAGGTCGTAGGAGGGCGGCGGGTTCAGGTGGGAGTTCACCCGGTCGACCTCGAGGGCGGAGGCCACGCTCTCGCGGGCGGCGTCAGTCACGGTCACAGTCAGTGATTGCTTTCTTGGTGCGGTGGTGGGCAGGGACGACGGCGGCGATCAGCCGACCGCGCCCTCCATCTGCAGCTCGATGAGGCGGTTGAGCTCGAGGGCGTACTCCATCGGGAGCTCCTTGGCGATCGGCTCGACGAAGCCGCGCACGATCATCGCCATCGCCTCGTCCTCCTCCATGCCTCGCGACATGAGGTAGAAGAGCTGGTCGTCGGAGACCTTCGAGACGCTCGCCTCGTGGCCCATCGACACGTCGTCCTCGCGGATGTCGACGTAGGGGTAGGTGTCGGAACGGCTGATCTGGTCGACCAGGAGCGCGTCGCAGAGCACGTTGGACTTCGAGCCGTGCGCGCCCTCGTTGACCTGGATCAGGCCGCGGTACGACGTGCGCCCACCGCCGCGGGCCACCGACTTGCTCAGGATCGAGCTGGAGGTGTGCGGGGCGGCGTGCACCATCTTGGCGCCGGCGTCCTGGTGCTGGCCCTCGCCGGCGAAGGCGATGGACAGGGTCTCGCCCTTGGCGTGCTCGCCCATCAGGTAGATGGCCGGGTACTTCATGGTCACCTTCGAGCCGATGTTGCCGTCGACCCACTCCATCGTGGCGCCGGCCTCGCAGGTCGCGCGCTTGGTGACGAGGTTGTAGACGTTGTTCGACCAGTTCTGGATGGTCGTGTAGCGGCAGCGCCCGCCCTTCTTCACGATGATCTCCACGACCGCGGAGTGCAGCGAGTCGGAGGAGTAGATCGGCGCGGTGCAGCCCTCGACGTAGTGCACGTAGGCGCCCTCGTCGACGATGATCAGGGTCCGCTCGAACTGGCCCATGTTCTCGGTGTTGATCCGGAAGTAGGCCTGCAGCGGGATGTCGACGTGCACGCCCGGCGGCACGTAGATGAACGAGCCGCCCGACCACACCGAGGTGTTCAGCGCGGAGAACTTGTTGTCACCGACGGGGATGACGGTGCCGAAGTACTCCTGGAACAGCTCGGGCTGCTCCTTGAGCGCGGTGTCGGTGTCGAGGAAGAGCACGCCCTGCTCCTCGAGGTCCTCGCGGATCGAGTGGTAGACGACCTCCGACTCGTACTGGGCCGCGACGCCGGAGACCAGGCGCTGCTTCTCGGCCTCGGGGATGCCGAGCTTGTCGTAGGTGTTCTTGATGTCCTCGGGCAGGTCGTCCCAGGTGGCGGCCTGCTTCTCCGAGGAGCGCACGAAGTACTTGATGTTGTCGAAGTCGATGCCCGACAGGTCCGAGCCCCAGGTGGGCATGGGCTTGCGGTCGAAGAGCTTGAGGCCCTTCAGGCGCAGGTCGAGCATCCACTGCGGCTCGGACTTCTTGGCCGAGATGTCGCGCACCACGGCCTCGTTCAGCCCACGGGTGGCGTTGGCGCCGGCGTCGTCGGAGTCGGCCCAGCCGAACTCGTAGCGACCGATGCCCTGCAGCTCGGGGTTGAGCTCTTCGATGGAGGTCATGAGGTGACCGACTCCTTCTCGTTGCGGGTCGTGGGACGGTTCGTGCGCCGAGTCGTGCTGCCCGGCAGGTCGGGGATGCAGGTGGTGCAGACGCCGTCGCCGTGGGCGATGGTCGCCAGTCGCTGCACGTGGTGGTCGAGCACGCGGCTGATCGCCTCGGTCTCGGCCTCGCACAGCTGGGGGAACTCATGGGCCACGTGGGAGACCGGGCAGTGCTGCTGACACAGCTGCTCCCCCACGCTCGACGCCCCCGGACCGTGCCCGGGCAGCTCGCGCACCGAGGCGGCGTACCCCTCCTCGGTGAAGAGCTGCGCGAGCACCTCGGCCTTGCTGAGCTCGGGGTGCTCGGCCGCGGTCCTCTCGAAGCGCTCTTCTATGAACGCCACGCGCCGGTTGGCGAATTCCCGGACGGCGGCGCCGCCCCCGGTCTCGGCCAGGAAGCGCAGCGCCTGCACGGCGAGGTCGTCGTACTGCTGGTCGAACCCGTCGCGCCCGCGCTCGGTGAGCGCGAACTCCTTGGCGGGGCGCCCTCGTCCGCGGGCCGCGCTCGAGCGGGGCTCGCGGGCCTCCACGCTGCCGTCCTCGACCAGGGAGTCGAGGTGGCGGCGTACGGCGGCCGGGGTCAGGTCGAGCCGCTCGGCCAGCGCCGCGGCGGTGGAGGGGCCGTCGACCATGATCGAGCGCGCGACGCGCTGGCGCGTCGGCTCGTCGGTCGTCCGGATGAATTCCACAACATCAGTGTGCCGTTATTGCTCCGGGCCCTTCAAGCAAGGCCACCCTTACCCCGCGGCGGAGGGTGACGTGCGTCTCAGCCACGCCAGGCCGAGGAAGGGCAGCACCAGGGGCAGGAAGGCGTAGCCCTGGCCGAAGTGCGACCAGACCGTCTTGTCGGGGAACAGGTCGCTCGCCGTGTAGGAGAGCACCCCGACGACGACCACCCCCGCCGCCTCGACCGAGCAGGCGACGAGGCCGACGCGCCGCGCACGCGGCGTGCTGCGCAGCAGGCTGGCGGTGGCGACGAGGTAGAGCACGGCGGCCAGGAGCGAGAGCGAGTAGGCCAGCGGCGCCTCCTCGGGCTGCCCGAGCAGCTGCACGGCCGAGCGGCCGGTCGCGGCGACGCCCAGGACGCCGTACACGGCCACGAGCACGCGCCCGGGGCCGCTGGCGAGCTCAGGCACCCGCGCCGGCCCACAGCGAGTCGAGGCGCACCTGCATGGCGGCCACGGTCAGCAGCGCGACCAGCAGCACCAGCGTGCCCCACCGGCTGCGCTCGACCAGCGCCAGCGCCGCGCCCACCGGCACCACGAGCACGGCGGTGAGCAGGTAGGCCACGAACGTGGGCCCGTCGACGTCGGCCTCGGTGCCGGCCAGGGCCACCAGGCCCACCACGGCCTGCACCAGGAGCACCACCAGCAGCAGTCCGAGCAGCAGGAAGTAGGGGTCGCCCGGCGGGGACTCGTCACGCACGAGCATCACGACGGTGGCCACCACGGCGACCCCGGTCAGCACCAGCACCAGAGCCATGAGCCACACGTTCACGCCGCTCAGCCTAGGGGTGCACCAGGCGACTCCCGCGCCCTCCCTACACTTCTGGGGTGCCACCGAACCCCGCGCGTCACGCCGACGCCCCTGCCGTGGCGATCGAGGGACTGGCGATGCGGTACGCCGGCAAGCCGGCCGTCGACGACCTGTCGCTGCAGGTCGCGCGCGGATCGATCACCGCGGTCCTGGGCCCCAACGGCGCCGGCAAGACCACGACGCTCGAGACCTGCGAGGGCTACCGGCGGCCCCAGGAGGGGCGGGTGCGGGTGCTGGGCCTCGACCCCGTCCGCGAGCGCCGCGAGCTGCTGCCGCGCATCGGCGTGATGCTGCAGGGCGGCGGTGCCTGGAGCGGGGTGCGGGCCGAGGAGATGCTGCGCCACGTCGCGGCGTTGCACGCCCACCCCGTCGACCACGACCTGCTGGTCGAGCGGCTCGGCCTGGCCGAGTGCGGCCGGACCCCCTACCGCCGGCTCTCCGGCGGCCAGCAGCAGCGCCTCGGCCTCGCGATGGCGCTGGTCGGGCGCCCCGAGATCGTCTTCGTCGACGAGCCGACCGCAGGCATGGACCCGCAGGCGCGGCGTACGACGTGGGAGCTGCTGGAGGAGCTGCGCGGCGACGGGGTGACCGTCGTGCTGACCACGCACTACATGGACGAGGCCGAGCGCCTGGCCGACACCGTGCACATCATCGACCACGGCCGGCTGATCGCGTCGGGCTCGCCGCTCGAGCTGACCCGGGGCGGGAGCGTCTCGACGATCCGGCTGGTCGTGACCCGCCCGTTCCCGCCGGGTGCGCCCGAGTCGCTGACCGCCGCGCTCGGCCCCGGCACCAGCGTGACCCTGCTCGACTCGCTGAGCCTGCTGGTCACCGGCCCCGCCGACGCCTCCACCCTGGCCCGCGTCTCGCGCTGGTGCGAGGAGCAGGGCGTGCTGCCCGAGTCGCTGACCCTGGGCACCCGCAGCCTCGAGGACGTCTTCCTGCAGCTGACCGGTCGCGAGCTCGAGGAGCACGCCTCGTGAGCACGGTCGCGAACGGCACCTTCACCCCGCGCCCCGGCGGCGCGCCGCTGCACCGGCAGGTGGTGGCCCAGGCCCGGATGGAGGCCCGGCTGATGCTGCGCAACGGCGAGCAGCTGCTGCTCGCCGTGGTGATCCCGGTCATCGTGCTCGTCGGCGCCGTCGCCGGCTCCGCCCGCGTCGGCCTCGACCTCGACGGTCGTCCCGTCGACGTCTTCACCCCGGGCGTGCTCGCCCTCGCGGTGATGTCGACGGCGTTCACGTCGTTGGCCATCGCCACCGGCTTCGAGCGTCGCTACGGGGTCATCAAGCGTCTCGGCTCCTCTCCCCTGCCCCGCACCGGCCTGCTGGCCGGCAAGGTGCTGGCGCTGCTGCTGGTCGAGCTGCTGCAGCTCGTCGTCGTCGGCGGCGTGGCCCTGCTGCTCGGCTGGTCGCCCGCGGCCTCGGCCGCTGCCGTGGCCGGAGCCGTGGCCACCGCGGCGCTCGGCACCGCCGCCTTCGCGGCGCTGGGCCTCTTCGTCGCGGGGGTGCTGCGCGCCGAGGCCACGCTGGCCGCGGCCAACCTCGTCTACCTCCTGCTGCTCGCCGGCGGCGCGGTCGTGCTGCCCGCGACGGCGTACGGCGGCTTCGGCGAGGTGGTGCGCTGGCTGCCCTCGGGGGCGCTGGGCGGCGGGATGCGGGACGCCCTGATCGACGGCCAGGTGGCGCTGCTGCCCCTGGCGGTGCTCGCGGGGTGGGCGGCCCTGGGCACCGTGCTGACCGCCCGCACCTTCAAGTGGGAGTGAGGACCGTGCCAGACGTGCACACCATCCGCCTGCGGCAGGCACGCTGGGCCGGCTGGGCCTCGGTGGTCGCCAACATCGGCATCGTGGTGACCGGCGGCGCGGTGCGCCTGACCGGCTCGGGGCTCGGCTGCCCGACCTGGCCGCGGTGCACCGACGAGTCGTTCCGGCCGCACGGCGAGCTCGAGTTCCACTCCGCGATCGAGTTCGGCAACCGGCTGCTGACCTTCGTGCTGGTCGCCGTGGCCGTGCTGCTCTTCGTGGCGGCGCTGCGCACCCGTCGACGCGACCTGGTGCGCCTCTCCGTGGTGCTCGGGCTCGGCATCCCGGCGCAGGCCGTCATCGGCGGCATCACCGTGCTGACCGAGCTGAACTCCTGGATCGTCTCGCTGCACCTGCTGCTGTCGCTGGGCCTGGTCGCGCTCTCCGTCCGCTTCCTGCAGGTCCTCGACCGACCGGTGCCTCCCGCCCGCGGACCCGCCGTGGCGCTGGCCTGGGGTGTGCTCGCCACCGCCTGGGTCGTCTTCTACCTCGGCACGATCGTCACCGGCGCCGGACCGCACGCCGGCGACGCCGCCACCGAGCGCAACGGCCTCGACCCGGCCCAGTGGAGCCAGCTGCACGCCGACGCGGTCTTCCTGCTGCTGGGCCTGACCGTCGGGCTCGTCGTGACCCTGCTCGTCCAGCGCGCCCCCCGCCCCGCGGTGCAGGCGGCGCTGGTCCTGCTCGGCATCGAGCTCGGGCAGGGCCTGATCGGCTTCGTGCAGTACTTCACCGACCTGCCGGTCCTGCTCGTCGGCCTGCACCTCCTCGGCGCCGCCGTCCTCTCCGCCAGCGTCACCTGGACCCTCCTGCGCGTGCGCCACCCCTGACCCCCGTAGGTCGAGCAGCGGGGCCACCGCCGTAGGTCGAGCAGCAAGGCCACCGCCGTTGGTCGAGCAGCGAGGCCACCGCCGTTGGTCGAGCAGCGAGGGCCGAAGGCTCGAGCGACGCCGAGACCCAGCAACCACCCGGCGTACGGCGAGCGTGCACCTCACCCGGTCTCGGCGACGCTCCTCGCTGGCGCTCGTCACTGCTCGACCAACGGTGGCCACCGCCGTTGGTCGAGCAGCGAGGGCCGAAGGCTCGAGCGACGCCGAGACCCCGTGACCCCATGGCGTACGACGCGTGGGCACGTCACCCGGTCTCGGCGACGCTCCTCGCTGGCGCTCGTCACTGCTCGACCAACGACCACCGCCGCAGTGGTCACAAACGACAAGCACTCAGCCCCCGGCAGAGTCGTCTGTGACCACTCCACACGCCGCGAGCACCCGTTGGTCGAGCAGCGAGGGCCGAAGGCTCGAGCGACGCCGAGACCCCGCGACCACCCGGCGTACGGCGAGTGGATCACTCACCCGGTCTCGACGACGCTCCTCGCTGGCGCTCGTCACTGCTCGACCAACGGAGGCGACGCTCCTCGCTGGCGCTCGTCACTGCTCGACCAACGACCACCGCCGTACGCCGCGGCCGCTCAGCCGAGCAACAGAGGGTCGAGGGCGACGGCGACGAAGAGGAGGGAGAGGTAGAGGTTGGAGGAGTGGAAGAGCCGCATCGGCTGGATGGTGGCCAGGTCGTCGGCGGACTTGGTGCGCCCCCACATGCGGTGCGCCTCCACCAGGAAGACCGCGCCCAGCACGGTCGCCACGACCGGGTAGACCGGACCGGTTCCGGCCACCGGCCACAGCAGCAGCGAAGTGGCGACCATCACCCACGAGTAGAGGACGATCTGGCGCCCGACCTCGCGGGCCGGGGCGACGACGGGCAGCATCGGCACGTCGACGTTGGCGTAGTCCTCGCGGTAGCGCAGCGCCAGCGCCCAGGTGTGCGGCGGCGTCCAGAAGAAGACGACCATGAAGAGCACCACGGGGGTCCAGGCCAGCTCGCCGGTCACGGCCGTCCAGCCGATCAGGGCCGGGAAGCAGCCGGCGAGGCCGCCCCACACGATGTTCTGGGTGGTGCGCCGCTTGAGCACCATCGTGTAGCCGAAGACGTAGAAGGCCTCGGCGGCGACGGCGAGCAGCGCCGACAGCGGGTTGACCCACACGTAGAGCACCACGACCGAGGCCACGCCCAGCACCAGGCCGAAGACCATGGCGGCGCGGGCGCTGACGATGTGGCGCGGCAGCGCCCGTCGTCGGGTGCGCCGCATCTGCTCGTCGATGTCACGGTCGTAGACGCAGTTGAAGACCGACGCCGAGCCGGCCGAGAAGGTGCCGCCCACGACGGTGGCCAGCACCAGGCCCAGGGGCGGGACGCCGCGAGCGGCGAAGAACATCACCGGCACCGTGGTCAGCAGCAGCAGCTCGATGACCCGCGGTTTCGTCAGCCCCACGTACGCCGCCACCACGTCACGGAACCGGGCGGGACCGGGACCACCGCTCGCCGTCGCGTCGTCGTGCAGGGCGTCAGCGGCCGACTGGCCGGCGTGGGTCACGAAGGGTCCTCGATGTGCAGACGGGTGAGGTGAGGTGGTGCGGATGAGAGTCTACTGCCCGTCATCGGTAGGCTCGGAATCGCCTGGGCCCGATGTCTGTTGGACCCCGTGGCCCCCGAAATAGGACTTCAGTCAGCCCCGGAAGGAACCCCGTGACCTCTCCCGCCTCCCTCGAGTGGACCGACACCGACCAGCTCGCCGTGGACACTGCCCGCGTGCTGGCCATGGACGCCGTCGAGAAGGCCGGCAACGGGCACCCCGGCACGGCCATGAGCCTCGCGCCGGCGGCGTACCTGCTCTTCCAGAAGGTGATGCGGCACAACCCCGCCGACCCCGACTGGGCCGGTCGCGACCGGTTCGTGCTCTCCGCCGGCCACAGCTCCATCACCCTCTACACCCAGCTCTTCCTCGGAGGCTGGGGCCTGGAGATCGAGGACCTGCAGGCGTTGCGCCAGTGGGGCTCGAAGACCCCGGGTCACCCGGAGCACGGCCACACCCCCGGTGTGGAGACCACCACCGGCCCGCTCGGCCAGGGCGTCGCCAACGCCGTGGGCATGGCGATGGCCGCCCGCCGCGAGCGCGGCCTGCTCGACCCCGCGGCCGGCGACGGCGCCTCGGTCTTCGACCACCGCGTCTTCGCGATCTGCAGCGACGGCGACATCGAGGAGGGCGTCAGCGCCGAGGCCTCCGCCCTGGCCGCGGTGCAGAACCTCGGCAACCTCACGGTCATCTACGACGCCAACCAGATCTCGATCGAGGACGACACCGACATCGCCCTGAGCGAGGACGTGGCGGCGCGTTACGAGGCGTACGGCTGGCACGTGCAGACCGTCGACTGGACCAACGGCGGCAACGACTACGTCGAGGACGTCCAGGAGCTGCACGACGCGATCGCGGCCGCCGAGACCGTCACCGACAAGCCCAGCTTCATCGTGCTCAAGACGATCATCGCCTGGCCCGCCCCCAACGCGCGCAACACCGGGGCCTCGCACGGCTCGGCCCTGGGCGCCGAGGAGGTCGCGGCCACCAAGGAGCTGCTCGGCTTCGACCCCGAGCAGGTCTTCCAGCTCAAGGCGGGCGTCCTGGAGCACACCCGCGGCGCCGTCGAGCGCGGCAAGGCCGCCCAGGACGCCTGGGAGCAGGACTTCCGCGCCTGGGCCGAGGCCAACCCCGAGGGGGCGGCCGTCTTCGAGCGGGTGCGCACCCGCAGCCTGCCCGACGGCTGGGACGCCGACCTGCCCTCCTTCCCCGCCGGCAAGGACGTCGCCACCCGCAAGGCCTCCGGCGCGGTCATCAACGCCATCGCGGCGAAGGTGCCCGAGATGTGGGGCGGCTCGGCCGACCTCGCCGGCTCCAACAACACCACCATCGAGGACGCCCCGTCCTTCATCCCCGCGGAGCGCTCCACCGACTCCTGGAAGGGCGACCCCTACGCCGGCCGCGTGCTGCACTTCGGCATCCGCGAGCACGCGATGGGCTCGATCATGAACGGCATCGCCCTGCACGGCGGCACCCGTGTCTTCGGCGGCACCTTCCTGACGTTCTCCGACTACATGCGCCCCGCCGTGCGCCTGGCGGCCCTGATGGGCCTGCCGGTCACCTACGTGTGGACCCACGACTCGATCGGGCTCGGCGAGGACGGACCGACCCACCAGCCGGTCGAGCACCTGGCCGCGCTGCGTGCCATCCCCGGGCTCGACGTGGTGCGCCCCGGTGACGCCAACGAGGTCGCCGCCTGCTGGGCGCACATCATGCGCACCACCGACCGGCCGGCCGGTCTCGCGCTCTCGCGCCAGAACCTGCCGGTCTTCCCGCGCGGCGAGGACGGCTTCGCCGACACCTCCGAGGTGCACCGCGGCGGCTACGTGCTGGTCGACGCCGAGGGCGGCGAGCCCGACGTGATCCTCGTCGGCACCGGCTCCGAGCTACAGCTGGCCGTCGAGGCCCGCGCCACGCTGGCCGAGCAGGGCGTGCGCGCCCGCGTCGTGTCCATGCCGTGCCGCGAGTGGTTCGACGCCCAGGAGGAGGCCTACCGCCAGCGCGTGCTGCCCGCCACCGTCAAGGCCCGCGTGGCCGTCGAGGCCGGCGTGGCGCTCGGCTGGCGCGAGGTCGTCGGCGACCAGGGCCGCATCGTCTCCATCGAGACCTACGGCGCCTCCGCCGAGTACGCACGCATCTACACCGAGTACGGCATCACGGCCCAGGCCATCGTCGACGCGGCCAAGGACTCCCTGTCCGCCGCCGGCTGAGCCCCACGCCGCCGTACCCCGCCCAGACAGCACCGCACACCAGGAGGAACACATGAGTGACCATCTGAAGGACCTGTCCGACGCCGGTGTCTCCATCTGGCTCGACGACCTCTCCCGCGAGCGCATCGAGACCGGCAACCTGGCCGAGCTCGTGGCCGCCAAGCACGTCGTCGGCGTGACCACCAACCCGACCATCTTCGCCGGCGCCATCGCCGACGGCGAGCGCTACGACGAGCAGGTACGACGCCTGGTCGCCGACGGCAAGGACGTCGACGAGGTGATCCTCGAGCTCACCACCGAGGACGTGCGCAACGCGTGCGACGTGCTCGAGCCGACCGCCCAGGCCACCAAGCACGACGGCAAGGTCTCGATCGAGGTCGAGCCCGACCTGGCCAACGACACCGAGGGCACCATGGCCTCGGCCCGGGCGCTGTGGAAGGCCGTGGACCGCTCCAACGTGCTGATCAAGATCCCGGCCACGCTCGAGGGGCTGCCGGCGATCACCACGGCGATCTCGGAGGGCATCAGCGTCAACGTGACCCTGATCTTCGGCATCACCCGCTACCAGGACGTGATGGAGGCCTACCTCGCCGGGCTCGAGCGGGCCCACGAGGCCGGCATCGACCTCTCCACCATCGACTCGGTCGCCTCCTTCTTCGTCTCGCGCGTCGACTCCGAGGTCGACAAGCGGCTGGAGGCGATCGGCACCGACGAGGCGCTCGAGCTGCGCGGCAAGGCCGCGGTCGCCAACGCGCGCCTGGCCTACGCGGCGTACGAGGAGGTCGTCGCCAGCGAGCGGTGGCAGCGCCTGGCCGCGGCCGGAGCCAACCCGCAGCGGCCGCTGTGGGCCTCCACCGGGGTCAAGAACCCCGACTACTCCGACACCATGTACGTCACCGACCTCGTGGTTGCCGACACCGTCAACACGATGCCGGAGAAGACCCTCGAGGCCGTCGCCGACCACGCCGACGTGCAGGGCGACAAGGTCACCGGCACCGCCGACGAGGCCGGCGCGACCATCGAGCGGATCCGCGACGTGGGCGTCGACTGGAACGACGTCATCCTGGCTCTCGAGACCGAGGGCGTCGACAAGTTCAAGAAGTCGTGGACCGAGCTCGTCGAGACGGTGCAGGGCCAGATGGAGAAGGTCACGCGATGACCTCGGCGGCGTCCCACGACCCTCGATCGACGGACGCCTGGGGCCGGTTGGCGGCCCACGCCACCGGGTTCGACCCGGACCTGCGGGCGTGGTTCGCCGACGACCCCGACCGTGCGGCTCGCCTGACGCACACCGTGGGCGACCTGCACGTCGACCTGTCGAAGAACCTGCTCGACGACACGGTCCTCGACCAGCTGCTCGCGCTGGCCGAGCAGACCGGCGTGGAGGCACGCCGCGACGCGATGATGGCGGGCGAGCGGGTCAACGTGACCGAGGACCGCGCCGTCCTGCACACGGCGCTGCGTCTGCCCCGGGACGCCGAGCTGGTCGTCGACGGCCAGGACGTCGTCGCCGACGTGCACGAGGTCCTCGACCGGGTCTACGCCTTCGCCGAGAAGGTGCGCTCCGGCGAGTGGCGCGGGGCGACCGGCGAGCCGGTGCGGACCGTGGTCAACATCGGCATCGGCGGCTCCGACCTCGGTCCGGTGATGGCCTACGAGTCGCTGCGGCCCTACGCCCACGACCGGGTCGAGTGCCGCTTCATCAGCAACATCGACCCGAGCGACGCCGCGATGACGCTGGAGGGGCTGGACCCCGCGACGACGCTGTTCATCGTCTCCAGCAAGACCTTCGGCACCCTCGAGACGCTGACCAACGCCCGGCTGTGCCGGGCCTGGCTGCTCGACGGGCTCGGCCCGGACGTCGACCGTGCCGACGCCGTGGCCCGCCACTTCGTCGCGGTCTCGACCGCGCTCGACAAGGTCGCCGACTTCGGGATCGACCCGGCCAACGCCTTCGGCTTCTGGGACTGGGTCGGGGGCCGCTACTCGCTCGACTCGGCCATCGGCACCTCGCTGGTCATCGCCATCGGGCCCGAACGGTTCGCCGAGCTGCTGGCCGGCATGCACGCCGTCGACGAGCACTTCCGCACCGCCGAGCCCGCGGCCAACGTGCCGCTGCTGATGGGGCTGCTGAACATCTGGTACACGACCTTCATGGGTGCCGAGACCCACGCCGTGCTGCCCTACGCGCAGCTGCTGCACCGCTTCCCGGCGTACCTGCAGCAGCTGACGATGGAGTCGAACGGCAAGGGGGTGCGCTGGGACGGCACCGAGGTGACCACCGGCACCGGCGAGGTCTTCTGGGGCGAGCCCGGCACCAACGGCCAGCACGCGTTCTACCAGCTCATCCACCAGGGCACCCGGCTGGTGCCGGCCGACTTCATCGCGGTCGCCGAGCCCGCGCACCCGCTGCGTGACGGAGACCAGGACGTGCACGAGCTCCTCCTGGCCAACTTCTTCGCCCAGACCCGGGCGCTGGCCTTCGGCAAGACCGCCGACGAGGTGCGCGTCGAGGGCACCCACGAGGCCGTCGTGCCGGCCCGCGTCTTCGAGGGCAACCGGCCCACGACCTCGATCATGGCACCGGCGCTGACGCCGTCGGTGCTGGGCCAGCTGGTCGCGCTCTACGAGCACATCACCTTCACCCAGGGCGTGGTCTGGGGCATCGACAGCTTCGACCAGTGGGGCGTCGAGCTCGGCAAGCAGCTCGCCCAGGAGGTCGGTCCCGCCGTCGCCGGCGACGCCGACGCACTGGCCGACCAGGACGCCTCGACCCGCTCGCTCATCGAGTACTACCGCGCCCACCGGCGTACGACGGACGGAGCCCGATGACCACCGAACCGCTGATCGAGGTCCACGACGACGCGGCCGCCCTGGCCACCGCCGTGGCCGGCGAGCTGCTGGTGCGGATCGCCGACGCGCAGAGCGCCGGCCGGGTGCCCGCTGTCGTGCTGACGGGCGGTTCGATCGCCGACGCCGTGCACGCCGAGGTGGCGCGCCTGGGCACCTCGGGCGAGGTCGACTGGTCGCGCGTGGCGCTGTGGTGGGGCGACGAGCGGTTCGTGGCATCGGGTTCGGAGGACCGCAACGCGGGGCAGGCCCGAGCGGCGTTCATCGACGCGCTGGGCGTGCCGGCCGAGCACGTGCACGAGGTGCCCTCCAGCGACGACGTCGCCTCGGCCGAGGAGGCCGCCGAGCGGTACGCCGCCGAGCTCGCCGAGCACGGCGCCGACGGCTTCGAGGTGCTGATGCTGGGCGTGGGCCCCGACGGCCACGTGGCCTCGCTCTTCCCCGGCTTCGACGAGCTCGAGGAGCAGGAGCGGGCGGTCGTGGCGGTGCACGACTCCCCCAAGCCCCCGTCCGACCGGGTCACCCTCACCTTCCCGACGCTGGCCCGGGCGCGCAGCACCTGGTTCCTGGTCAGCGGCGAGGCGAAGGCCGACGCCGTGGCCCGGGCCCTCTCCCCCGCCACCACCACCCCGGCCCAGACCCCGGCCAGCGTCCCGCGGGGCCAGGTGGAGACCACCTGGTTCCTCGACCGCCCCGCCGCCTCCCACCTCTGACCCGCGAGCCGGCTGGTTTGAACCGGCCGACTCGCGGTTGTCCACAGGTAGCGGGAGCGCCAGGTTGTGACGACGTACGGCGGGCAGCCTCCGGTCCATGGACATCAAGGACATGCTTGAGGCACGTGTGGTCGACCCGGCGCTCGGACTCCCCAGCGTGGAACCGTTCGCCGTCGCTCGCGCCACTGAAGCAGGACTGACCCGACGGCAGCTGGCCGACCTCGTCGACCACGGAGTCTTTCGCCGTGTCGTCAAGGGCGTGCTGGTTGCCGCATCGGCACCGGACGACGTCGCAACCCGAGGTGCCGCCCTGCGCCTGGTGGCTCCACCGGACGCGGTGGTGACCGACCGGCATGCCGCCTGGTTGCACGGCGCCGAAGGCGCGCTGGCACCCGGCGAGCACCTCGCGCTCCAACCGCTGAGCGTCGTGCTGCCACCCGGCAGAGGCCGCCTGCGCAACACGATCTCCGACGGCGGCGAGCGCGAGCTCGCACCTCGTGACATCACGTCAGTCCACGGGCTGAGGGTGACCACCGCCCTGCGCACGGCCCACGACCTGGGGCGCCGTCGTTGGCCGGACGAGGCGCTGGCGGGAGTGGACTCCCTCCACCGGGTGCCCGGGTTCGACCACGACGCCTTCGTCGCAGGCATCGAGCGCTATGCGGGGCGGCGCTGGATCCGGACCTTGCGGGCGGTCGGGCCGCTGGCAGACGGGCGCGCCGAGTCACCGGCGGAGTCCATCCTCCGGTTGCGCTGCCACGAGTGCCGCGTCCCGGTGGTGCCGCAGTACGAGCTGTGGCACGACGGTGTCCACGTCGCGCGCTTCGACATGGCGGTCCCCGAGCTCAAGGTCGCCTTCGAGTACGACGGCGAGGAGTGGCACTCGACCCCGGAACAGCGTGAGCGGGACCGCCGACGCCGCGAGGCTGCCGCGCGCCTGGGGTGGATCATCGTGGTCCTGCGGAAGGAGCACCTCTTCGGACAGGTCCGGTCCGCCGAGACGATGATCCGTGCGGGCTACGCCCAGGCCCGCGAGCGCGCGGGTCTGTCGCGGCACTGGTGACGCGAGTCGGCTCGTTCGAACCAGCCGACTCGCGAGTCGGCTCGTTCAGACCAGCCGGGTCGGGACCCCGTTCGCGTCAGAAGATCAGGTCGCCGGACTTGCGGCGGCTGCGCAGCAGCTTGAGGGCCTCGGTGAGGATCTCGGCGGCCTCCTCGTCGGAGCGCCGCTCCTTCACGTAGGCCAGGTGCGTCTTGTAGGGCTCGTTCTTGGGGGCCGCGGGCGGGTTCTCGGCGTCCATGCTGGCCGGGAGGCCGCACTTGGGGCAGTCCCACGACTCGGGGACCTTCGCCTCGATCGAGAAGGCCACCACCGAGCGGTGCTCGCGGCCGCAGAAGTAGGTCACGGTCTGGCGCGGCGCGGCCTGGCCACGCTCCGCCTCGCCCATCGGTCCGGCGCCGACGCGGCTGCCCCGGATCGCACTTCCTCCACCAGCCACGAGCTCTCCTTCAACGACGGTCGAACAGGACGGACGGGTCAGTAGGCGAGCAGGAGACCCATCGAGATGACGGTGGCGAACCAGATCACGCCGATGCCGACCGTGAGCCGGTCGAGGTTGCGCTCCGCGATCGAGGAGCCGCCGAGCGAGCTCGAGACGCCGCCACCGAACATGTCGGAGAGACCGCCGCCCCGACCCTTGTGCAGCAGCACGAGCAGGATCATCAGGGAGCTGGTGAGGACGAGGATGATGGTGAGGAACGTTTCCACGGTCGCGAAGCCTACGTCACGGGTCCGACGGTCACAGGACCGGCATGTCGTAGAACCGGCAGATCCCGCCGAACTCCTCGGCCTGCAGGCTCGCACCGCCCACCAGGGCACCGTCGACGTCGTCCTTGGCCATGATCCCCGCGACGTTGGCGGCCTTGACCGAGCCGCCGTACAGCACCCGCACGCCGTCGGCGGCCTCGTCGCCCAGCGTCGAGCGGACGTGCCCGCGGATGGCCGCACACACCTCCTGGGCGTCGTCGGGCGTGGCGACCTCGCCGGTGCCGATGGCCCACACCGGCTCGTAGGCGACCACGAGGCCCGCGACCTGCTCGGCGCTGAAGCCCGCCAGGGAGCCCTGCACCTGGGCCAGGCAGTACGCCACGTGCTCGCCGGCCCGGCGGGTCTCGAGGCCCTCGCCGACGCAGACGATCGGGGTCATCCCGGCCTCGAGCGCGCGGTGCGCCTTGGCGCTGACCAGCTCGTCGCTCTCGCCGTGGTGCTCACGGCGCTCGGAGTGGCCCACCACGACGTAGGAGCAGCCGAGCTTGGCGAGCATGCCGGCGGAGATCTCGCCCGTGTAGGCGCCCGACTCGTGCACGGAGACGTCCTGGGCGCCGTAGCGCACCGGCAGCCGGTCACCGTCGACCAGGGTCTGCACGGAGCGCAGGTCGGTGAAGGGCGGCACCACGACGACCTCGGCCTTGGCGTGGTCGTGCTTCTTGTCCTTGAGCACCCAGGCGAGCTTCTGGACCAGCACCACCGCCTCCTGGTGGTTCAGGTTCATCTTCCAGTTGCCGGCCATCAGCGGGGTGCGCCCGGCGGCGGGGGTGGTGCGAGCCATGTGGTCAGTCCTCCAGGACGTCGATGCCGGGGAGGTCCTTGCCCTCGAGGTACTCGAGGGAGGCCCCACCGCCGGTGGAGATGTGGCCGAACGCGTCCTCGTCGAAGCCGAGCGCGCGCACGGCCGCGGCCGAGTCGCCGCCACCGACGACCGAGAGGCCGTCGATGCCGGTCAGCGCCTGCGCGACCGCACGGGTGCCGTCGGAGAACGCGGGGACCTCGAAGACGCCCATCGGCCCGTTCCAGAAGACGGTCCGGGCGTCGGCCAGGGCCGCGGCGAAGTCGGCGCCGGCGGCCGGACCGATGTCGAGGCCCAGGCAGTCGGCCGGGATCTGGGTGGCCGGGACCACGCGCGGCTCGGGCTCGCGCTCGCCCGAGGGGAACGCGCTGTCGACGACGACGTCGCCGGGCAGCAGGATCTGCACGCCCGAGGCCTCGGCGCGCTCGAGGTAGGCCCGGCAGGTGTCGAGCTGGTCCTCCTCGAGCAGGCTCTGACCGACCTCGTGGCCCTGGGCCTTGAGGAAGGTGAAGACCATCCCGCCGCCGATGAGCAGCTTGTCGGCCTTGCCGAGCAGGTTGTCGATGACGCCGAGCTTGTCGGAGACCTTCGAGCCGCCCAGGACGACCACGTAGGGCCGCTCGGGCGTCTGCGTCAGCCGGCGCAGCACCTCGATCTCGGTGGCCACCAGACCGCCCATGGCGTGCGGGAGGCGCTTGGCCACGTCGTACACCGAGGCCTGCTTGCGGTGCACGACGCCGAAGCCGTCGGAGACGAAGACGTCGGCGAGCTCGGCGAGCCGGGCCGCGAAGTCCTCGCGCTCGGCGTCGTCCTTGCTCGTCTCGGCGGCGTTGAAGCGCACGTTCTCCAGCAGCGCGACCTGACCGTCCTCGAGGCCGGCCACGCTCTCGTGGGCCGACTCCCCCACGGTGTCGCGGGCGAAGGCCACGTCACGGCCCAGCAGCTCGCCCAGGCGGGCGGCCACCGGCGCGAGCGAGTACGCCGGGTCGGGGGCGCCCTGGGGACGTCCGAGGTGGGCGGTGACCACCACCCGCGCCCCGGCCTCGGCCAGGGCGCGGATGGTGGGCACGCTCGCGCGGATGCGCCCGTCGTCGGTGATCACCCGCGCGTCGGCGGGCCCGTCGAGCGGGACGTTGAGGTCGGAGCGGACCAGCACCCGCTTGCCCTCGACCCCCTGCGCCAGGAGCTGGGCGAGGTCAGTGTGCGAAGCCACCGTCAGAGCGTCTCGCCGACGTAGCCGATGAGGTCGACCAGACGGTTGGAGTAGCCCCACTCGTTGTCGTACCACCCGACGACCTTGACCTGGTTGCCGATGACCTTGGTCAGCGGCGCGTCGAAGATGCACGACGCCGGGTCGGTGACGATGTCGGAGGAGACGATCGGGTCGGTCGAGTAGCGCAGGAAGCGACCGTCGGCGGCCTTCTGCACCACAGCGTTGACCTCCTCGACGGTGGTCTCGCGACCGGCCTCGAAGGTCAGGTCGGTGGCCGAGCCGGTGGGCACGGGCACGCGCAGGGCGTAGCCGTCGAGCTTGCCCTTGAGCTCGGGCAGGACCAGGCCGATCGCCTTGGCGGCGCCGGTCGAGGTGGGCACCACGTTGAGGGCGGCGGCGCGGGCGCGGCGCGGGTCCTTGTGGATGTTGTCCTGCAGGTTCTGGTCCGCGGTGTAGGCGTGCACCGTGGTCATCAGGCCCTTGACGATGCCGAACTCGTCGTTGAGGGCCTTGGCCATCGGCGCGAGGCAGTTGGTGGTGCACGACGCGTTGGAGATCACGGTGTGCTGCGCCGGGTCGTAGAGCTCGTGGTTGACGCCCATCACGACGGTGATGTCCTCGTTGGAGGCGGGCGCGGAGATGATGACCTTCTTGGCGCCCCCCGCGTCGACGTGGGCACGGGCCTTCGTCGCGTCGGTGAAGAAGCCGGTCGACTCGACGACCACGTCGACCCCGAGGTCGCTCCAGCGCAGGTTGGCCGGGTCACGCTCGGCGAAGGTCTTCACGACCTGGTCGCCGACGCGGATCTCGTCCTCGGTGGCCGAGACGTCGGCGTCGAGACGGCCCAGGATCGAGTCGAACTTGAGCAGGTGGGCCAGCGAGGCGTTGTCGGTCAGGTCGTTGACCCCGACGATCTCGATGTCCGCACCGGAGGCGCGGACGGCACGGAAGAAGTTGCGGCCGATCCGGCCGAACCCGTTGATACCTACTCGAACGGTCACTGCTGCTCCTGCTCTGTGGCTGACGGCCCGCTCCCGGAACCGGGGCGGCGTGCGTCACGACCCTATCGCCACCAGCGCCGGGGTCGCAGCCCCGTCCCGGGGTACGACCGGGTAACCGCGACCGGGGTCGCGGCTCAGACGTCCTCGGCCATCATCTCCGGGGTCAGCGACGACTCCGTGTCGGGGATGCCCAGGTCCTCGGCGCGCTTGTCGGCCATCGCCAGCAGCCGGCGGATCCGCCCGGCGATCGCGTCCTTGGTGAGCACCGGCTCGTGGAGCTGGCCGAGCTCCTCGAGCGAGGCCTGCTTGTGCTCCAGGCGCAGGGTGCCGGCCATCCGCAGGTGGTCGGGCACCTCCTCGCCCAGGATCTCCATGGCCCGCTCGACCCGCGCGCCCGCGGCGACGGCGGCGCGCGCCGAGCGACGCAGGTTGGCGTCGTCGAAGTTGGCCAGGCGGTTGGCCGTGGCCCGCACCTCGCGGCGCATCCGGCGCTCCTCCCAGGCCATCAGCGACTCGTGGGCGCCGAGGCGGGTCAGCAGCTGGCCGATCGCGTCGCCGTCACGGATGACCACCCGGTCGACGCCGCGCACCTCGCGCGCCTTGGCCTGGATGCCCAGCCGCCGCGCCACGCCGACGAGCGCCAGCGCGGCCTCGGAGCCGGGGCAGGTGACCTCGAGCGAGGACGAGCGGCCCGGCTCGGTCAGCGAGCCGTGCGCGAGGAAGGCACCGCGCCAGGCGGCCACCGAGTCGCAGCCGCCGCCGGCCACCACCGCGGGCGGCAGCCCGCGCACCGGGCGGCCGCGCTGGTCGAGCAGCCCGGTCTGGCGGGCCAGCGACTCGCCGTCCTTGACCACGCGCACGATGTAGCGGCTGCCCTTGCGGATGCCGTTGCCCTGCACCATCACCACGTCGGACTGCGCGCCGTACACCTCGGAGACGTCGCGGCGCAGCCGCCGGGCCGCGGCGCCGGTGTCGAGCTCGGCCTCCACGACGATCCGGCCGCTGACGATGTGCAGCCCGCCGGCGAAGCGCAGCATCGAGGCCACCTCGGCCTTGCGGCAGCAGGTCTTCGTGATCTGGGTGGAGGCGAGCTCCGCCTTCACCTGTGCCGTCATCGCCATGCGTTGAATCCTGCCACGATCACGGGCGGGCCACGAGGTCGGCGTCGCCCGGCGCCCCTGCGCCCAGCACGATGCTCTCGTACGCCGCTGCCAGCTTGACCGGGTCGTGGCGCGGGCCACCGTCGGCGGAGGCGACGTCGGCGACCACCAGCCGCGCCCCGGCGGCCTCGACGGCCTCGAGCAGGTGCGCCCGCTCCTCGGCACCGATGCGGGTGTCGGCCAGCACGGTGTGCACGGCGAGCTCGGGCGCGTGCTCGACCAGGACCGCCAGGTGGTCGGCCGGGCCGAACCCCCCGGTCTCGCCCGGCTGCTCCTCCAGGTTGAGCACCACCACCACGCGGGCGTCGGTGGAGACCAGCGCGTGGCGCAGGTCGGGGACCAGCAGGTGCGGGATGACCGAGCTGAACCAGGAGCCGGGGCCCAGCACCACCCAGTCGGCGTCGGCGACGGCCTGCAGGGCCTCGGGGCAGGGGCGCGGCGCCGCCGGCTCGAGGTCGACGCGGGTGATTACCCCGCCAGTCGTGGCGACCTCGACCTGTCCGCGCACCAGGGTCAGGGCGTCGTCGTCGGCCGGGTCGAGGCCGCGCACCTGGGCGGTGATGTCGAGCGGGGTCAGGGCCATCGGCAGCACCCTGCCGGCCGACCCGAGCAGCCGCCCGACCAGGTCGAGGGCCTGCACGTGGTCGCCCAGCTGCTCCCACAGGGCCACGATCAGCAGGTTGCCCACGACGTGGCCGTTCATCTCGCCCTCGCCGGCGAAGCGGTGCTGCAGCACCCGTTCCCAGGTCCCGCCCCACTCGTCGAGGCCGCAGAGGGCGGCCAGCGCCATGCGCAGGTCGCCGGGCGGGAGCACCCCGAACTCACCGCGCAGGCGGCCGGAGGAGCCGCCGTTGTCGGCGACCGTGACCACCGCGGTCAGGTCGTCGACGACGACCTCGTCGACCAGCCTGCGCAGGGCGCGCAGCGAGGCGTGCAGGCCGTGCCCGCCGCCCAGCGCGACCACCGACTGCGCCCGGTCGGCGGGTGCCGGCGCCATCACTCGCGGCCCAGGTCACGGTGGGTGGCCGTGGCCTGGAGGCCGAGCTCGACCAGCCGGCGGGTGACCTCCTCGGTCATCGCGACGCTGCGGTGCTTGCCGCCCGTGCACCCGATCGCCACCCGCATGAAGCGCTTGCCCTCGCGCAGGTAGCCCTCGGCCACCCCGGTCAGCACCGGCAGGTAGCCGTCGAGGAACTCCGCGGCCCCCGGCTGCGAGAGCACGTACGCCGAGACCTCCTGGTCGCGGCCCGTGTGCGGGCGCAGCTCGGGGATCCAGTGCGGGTTGGGCAGGAAGCGCATGTCGGCCAGGTAGTCGGCGTCGACGGGGATGCCGTACTTGAAGCCGAAGCTGACCACGCGGATGCGTAGGTCGGTGGAGTCCGGCGACCCGAACGCCTCGCGGATGCGCCCGGTCAGCTGGTGCACGTTGAGGGCGGTGGTGTCGATGACCAGGTCGGCCTCGCCGCGCAGGTCGGCGAGCACGACCCGCTCGCGCTCGAGCCCGTCGAGGAGCCGGCCGCTGCCCTGCAGCGGGTGCGGGCGGCGCGCGGCCTCCTGGCGGCGTACGAGCACGTCGTCGGTGGCCTCGAGGAAGACGAGCGTGGCGCGGCGCCCGGTGGCCTTCTGGGCCAGGTTGGCCTGCAGGGAGCCGAAGAACGAGCCCGAGCGCACGTCGACGACCACCGCGATCGGCTGCCCGGCGCCCTGGCTCTCGTCGACGAGGCGCACCACGTCGCGCAGCAGGCTCGGCGGCAGGTTGTCGACGACGTAGTAGCCGAGGTCCTCGAGCTCCTTGGCCGCGGTGCTGCGCCCCGCGCCGGTCATCCCGGTCACCACCACCAGCGGTCCGGTGGGGGGCTGCTGCTGCTCGCTCATGCTTCCTCGATCTCTCCCGTGGCGGTGTTCACCGAAACGATCACCGGAGCAGTCTCCCCGGCCTCGCCCTCGGGCGTGACCGCGGCCTTGATCGAGGCGGCCGTGCGGGCCCCGATGCCCGGCACCTCGGCGATCTCCTCGGCGGTGGCCGCCCGCAGCTTCTTCAAGGACCCGAAGTGGACCAGCAGCGTCTTGCGCCGCACCTCGCCCAGGCCCGGGACGTCGTCGAGGACGCTCTCGACCATCGACTTGGAACGCCGGCTGCGGTGGTGGGTGATGGCGAAGCGGTGCGCCTCGTCGCGGATGCGCTGGAGCAGGTAGAGGCCCTCGGAGGAGCGGGCCAGGATCACCGGGTCCTCCTGGCCGGGCACCCACACCTCCTCGAGGCGCTTGGCCAGCCCGCAGACCGGCACGTCGTCGATGCCGAGCTCGTCGAGGGCGCGCTGGGCGGCGGCCACCTGCGGCGGGCCGCCGTCGACCACCACCAGGCCCGGGGAGTAGGCGAACTTGCGGGGCCGGCCGGTCTCGGGGTCGACCAGCATCGGGCCGTCCTGGCCCTCGACGGTCTCGGAGCGCGCCTGCTCGTCGAGCAGCCGTCGGAAGCGCCGGGTGATCACCTCGTGCATCGAGGCGACGTCGTTCTGCCCGTCGACGCCCTTGATGACGAACTTGCGGTACTCACCCTTGCGGGCCAGGCCGTCCTCGAAGACCACCATCGAGGCCACCACCTCGGTGCCCTGCAGGTTGGAGACGTCGTAGCACTCGATGCGCAGCGGCACGTCGTCGAGCTCGAGGGCCTCCTGGATCTCCTCCAGGGCCCGGTTGCGGGTGGTCAGGTCGCTGGCGCGCTTGGTCTTGTGCAGGGCCAGCGCCTGGGCGGCGTTGGAGGCCACCGTCTCCTGCAGGGTCCGCTTGTCGCCGCGCTGCGGCACCCGGATCTGCACCCGCCCGCCCCGCAGCTCGCTCAACAGCTCCTCGAACGTCGCGTGGTCGGGCGGCAGCGCCGGCACCAGGATCTCGCGCGGGATCGACTCGGAGTCGCCGGCGTAGAGCTGGAGCAGGAAGTGCTCGACCAGCTCGGCGGTGCCGCCCTCCTCGACCCTGTCGGCCACCCAGCCACGCTGGCCGCGGATCCGGCCCCCGCGGACGTAGAAGATCTGCACCGCCACCTCGAGCGGGTCCTCGGCCAGCGCGATCACGTCGGCGTCGGCGCCGTCGCCCAGCACCACCGCCTGCTTCTCCAGGGCGCGCTGCATCGCGCCGAGGTCGTCACGCAGGCGGGCCGCCTTCTCGAAGTCCATCGCCTCGGAGGCGGCGTACATCTGCTTCTCGATGCGGCGCAGGAACGGGCGGGTCTGGCCGCCCATGAAGTCGCAGAAGTCGTCGACGATCGCGCGGTGCTCCTCGGCGCTGACCTGGCCCACGCACGGCGCCGAGCACTTGTCGATGTAGCCGAGCAGGCACGGGCGGCCGATCTGGGCGGAGCGCTTGAAGACCCCGTTGCTGCACGAGCGCATCGGGAAGACCCGCAGCAGGATGTCGACGGTCTCGCGGATCGCCCACGCGTGGCTGTAGGGACCGAAGTAGCGGGTGCCGCGGCGCTTGGCGCCGCGACCGACCATCACGCGGGGGAACTCCTCACCCACGGTGACCGCCAGCCACGGGTAGGACTTGTCGTCGCGGTACTTGACGTTGAAGCGCGGGTCGTACTCCTTGATCCAGGAGTACTCCAGCTGCAGGGCCTCGACCTCGGTGTTGACCACCGTCCACTCGACGCTGGCGGCCGTGGTGACCATCGTCGCGGTGCGCTGGTGCAGGTGGGCGATGTCCTGGAAGTACGACGACAGCCGGGCCCGCAGGTTCTTGGCCTTGCCGACGTAGACCACGCGCCCCTTGGCGTCGCGGAAGCGGTAGACGCCCGGGCCGGTCGGGATCGAGCCGGGCTCGGGACGGTAGGACAACGGGCCGCGGGTGCTGCGCCGCTCTGGCCGGTCTGGTCGGTCTGGCACCGCACCAGCCTACGAGCCGCCGGGGACACCCCCGGGCCCGGCGTCAGGCGAGCGTGATCGAGTCGCCCTCGACGGTGAGCGGCAGCTCGGCCAGAGCGCTGTTGGCGGGCCCCGAGAGGGGCTCGCCGGTCGCCACGTCGAAGACCGAGCCGTGGCAGGGGCAGCGGATGCCCTCGGCGGTCACGCTCTCGAGCGCGCAGCCCTGGTGGGTGCAGACGTTGGACCAGGCCTTGAACTCGCCCTCGCTGGGCTGGGTGACGACGACCTTCTCCTCGGCCAGGATCACCCCGCCGCCCACGGGCACGTCGGCGGTCGTGGTCAGCGGCTCCCCCGGGGCCACCTCGGGGGTGGGGTCCGAGGCGGTGGACCCGCCCTCGTCGCCGCCGCAGGCGGCCAGCAGCGGCAGGCCCAGCCCGACCCCCGCGGCACCCCCCAGGGCGTGACGACGGCTGACGGGGGTCGCGGACGGGCGCTCGTTCATGGCCACACCCTAGCCAGGTGCCTCAACGAGCAGGCTTCTTCGCCGCCGCCTTGCCGGTGCTCTTCCCGGCCGGCTTCTTCGCGTCCTTCGGGGGCGTACGCCGCGTGGTCGCGGCGCGCTCGTTGGCCGCGCGGGCCGCGGCCTGGCGTCGCGTGGCGCGCACGGGCGCGGGCGCCTCGTCGGCGCCCAGCATGCCGCTGGGCTGCTCGGCCTCCTTGCCCTCGAGCAGCGGGGCCAGGTAGCGGCCCGTGTGGCTCTCGGGCACCGCGGCCACCTGCTCGGGGGTGCCCTCGGCGACCACCAGGCCGCCGCGCGAGCCGCCCTCGGGGCCCATGTCGACCAGCCAGTCGGCGGTCTTGATGACGTCGAGGTTGTGCTCGATGACCAGCACCGTGTTGCCGGAGTCGACCAGGCGTCCCAGCACCAGCAGCAGCTTGCGGATGTCCTCGAAGTGCAGGCCGGTGGTGGGCTCGTCGAGCACGTAGACCGTGCGCCCGGTGGAGCGCTTCTGCAGCTCGGCGGAGAGCTTGACGCGCTGCGCCTCACCGCCCGACAGCGTGGTGGCGGGCTGGCCGAGCCGCACGTAGCCCAGCCCCACCTCGACCAGGGTGGTCAGGTGGCGCGAGATCGCCGGGACGGCCGCGAAGAAGTCGACGGCCTCCTCGATCGGCATGTCGAGGACCTCGGCGATGGTCTTGCCCTTGTAGTGCACCTCGAGCGTCTCGCGGTTGTAGCGCGCGCCGTGGCAGACCTCGCACGGGACGTAGACGTCGGGCAGGAAGTTCATCTCGATCTTCAGCGTGCCGTCGCCCGAGCACGCCTCGCAGCGACCGCCCTTGACGTTGAAGGAGAAGCGGCCCTGCAGGTAGCCGCGCATCTTGGCCTCGGGCGTGGCGGCGAAGAGCTTGCGCACGTGGTCGAAGACGCCGGTGTAGGTCGCGGGGTTCGAGCGCGGCGTGCGCCCGATCGGCGACTGGTCGACGTGGATGACCTTGTCGACGTGCTCGGTGCCGGTGATGGCGCGGTGCCGGCCCGGCAGCGTGCGGGCGTTGTAGATCTGCTTGGCCAGCGAGGTGTAGAGGATGTCGTTGACCAGCGTGGACTTGCCGGACCCGGAGACCCCGGTCACGGCGACGAAGAGCCCGAGCGGGAACGACACGTCGACGTCGGCGAGGTTGTGCTCGCGCGCACCCAGGACCTTGAGCTCGCGGCCCACGGTGCGCGGGCGGCGTACGGCCGGCACGGGGATCTCGCGGCGACCCGAGAGGTACTGCCCGGTCATCGAGTCGGGGTGGTCGTAGAGGTCCTGCACGGTGCCGCTGTGCACGACCTGGCCGCCGTGCTCGCCGGCCCCCGGCCCGATGTCGACGACCCAGTCGGCGACCTTGATGGTGTCCTCGTCGTGCTCGACGACGATCAGGGTGTTGCCGAGGTCCTTGAGCCGCAGCAGGGTCTCGATCAGCCGCTGGTTGTCGCGCTGGTGCAGGCCGATCGAGGGCTCGTCGAGCACGTAGAGGACGCCGACGAGGCCGGCGCCGATCTGGGTGGCCAGGCGGATGCGCTGGGCCTCGCCGCCCGACAGCGACCCCGAGGGCCGGTCGAGGGAGAGGTAGTCGAGGCCCACGTCGAGCAGGAACTGCAGCCGCTCGTGGATCTCCTTGAGCACCCGCTCGCCGATCTGGCGCTCGCGGGTGGTCATGTCGAGCTCGCTGAGGAACTGCGAGGCCTCGTTGATCGGCAGCGCGCAGACCTCGGCGATGCCGGCGCGCCGGGGCTCGCCGTCGGCGACCGAGGTCAGCGTCACCGAGCGCGAGACCGACTTGAGCCGCGAGCCGTCGCAGGTGGGGCAGGGCACCTCGCGCATGAAGCTCTCGAAGCGCTCGCGGCTGGTGTCGGACTCCGCCTCGCGGTGCCGGCGCTCGACGTAGGAGCGCACGCCCTCGAAGGCGGCGTCGTAGGCGCGCTCGCGGCCGTAGCGGTTGCGGGTCACGACGTGGACCTTGCGCGCGTGCCCGTCGAGGATCGCCTTGCGCGCCGAGGCGGGCAGCTCCTCCCAGGGGGTGTTCAGGTCGAAGCCGAGCTCGCCACCCAGCGCACCGAGCAGGCGCAGGAAGTAGTCGGAGACGTGGGCGTGGCTCCACGGCTGGATGGCGCCCTCGCCGAGGGTCGCCGCCGGGTTCGGCACGACAAGCTCGCCGTCGACCTCCATCCGGGTGCCCAGGCCGGTGCAGGCCGGGCAGGCGCCGAACGGCGAGTTGAAGGAGAACGAGCGCGGCTCGAGCTCGTCGACGTCGATCGGGTGCTCGTTGGGGCAGGCCATCTTCTCGCTGAAGCGCAGCTCGCGGTGCTCGTCGTCGGCCGGCAGGTCGACGAAGTCGAAGACCACGAGCCCCCCGGCGAGCCCGAGAGCGGTCTCGACGGAGTCGGTCAGGCGGCGCTTGCTGGACTCCTTGACCGAGAGCCGGTCGACGACCACCTCGATCGTGTGCTTCTTCTGCTTGTCCAGCGTCGGCGGCGCGTCGAGCGTGTGCGTCTCGCCGTTGACCCGGGCCCGCGAGAAGCCCTGGGTCTGCAGCTGGGAGAACATGTCGACGTACTCGCCCTTGCGACCGCGGATGACGGGCGCGAGCACCTGGAAGCGCCGGCCCTCCTCGAGCGCGAGCACCCGGTCGACGATCTGCTGGGGCGTCTGCCGCTCGATCGGCGCCCCGCAGGTGGGGCAGTGCGGGCGCCCGGCGCGGGCGTAGAGCAGGCGCAGGTAGTCGTAGACCTCGGTGATGGTGCCGACCGTGGAGCGCGGGTTCTTCGAGGTCGACTTCTGGTCGATGGAGACGGCGGGCGAGAGCCCCTCGATGAAGTCGACGTCGGGCTTGTCCATCTGGCCCAGGAACTGCCGGGCGTAGGCCGACAGCGACTCGACGTAGCGGCGCTGGCCCTCGGCGAAGATGGTGTCGAAGGCGAGCGAGGACTTGCCCGAGCCGGAGAGGCCCGTGAAGACGATGAGGGAGTCCCGGGGCAGGTCGATCGAGACGTCCTTGAGGTTGTGCTCCCGGGCGCCCCGGATGATGAGCTGGTCCTGCACGAAGTCTCCCTGGTCGATCGAACACGCGTTCGTGATAGTACGGCGGCAGCCCCGACGGCGCACGTCCTCGCCCACGGTGCCACCCGCCAGCGACAACGGTGCCAGCGCGAGGGCCCCCGACCCACACCCACCCGGTGCGCCGTTGGTCACGCCCCGCGCGGCATGCTGGGGACATGACCTACACCGGAGACGTCCGACCCGGCGGCGAGGCGCAGGTGCGCGAGCTCGCGCACCTGAGCATCACCAAGGTCGCGGTCGACCCGGAGATGTCCAACAACTGCTACCTGCTGCGCTGCCGCGAGAGCGGCGAGCAGGTGCTCGTCGACGCCGCCGCCGAGCCGGAGACGCTGCTGCCGCTCGTCGGGGCGGCCGGGCTGTCGGCCGTCGTCACCACGCACCAGCACTGGGACCACCACCGGGCACTGGCCGCCGTCGTCGAGGCCACGGGGGCCGAGGTCCTCGTCGGCGAGCCCGACGCCGACGCCGTCACCGAGCAGACCGGTGTCGAGGTCACCGGCCGCCTCGCGCACGGCGACACCGTGCGGGTGGGGCGGTGCAGCCTGCGCGTGCTGGCCGTGGCCGGGCACACGCCCGGCTCGGTGGCGCTGGTCTACGACGACCCCGCCGACCCCGACGGGCACCCGCACCTGTTCACGGGCGACTCGCTGTTCCCCGGGGGCGTCGGGGCCACCTTCGGCGACGAGGCGGCCTTCCGGCAGCTGGTCGACGAGGTGGAGCACAAGATCTTCGCCACGCTGCCCGACGAGACCTGGTTCTACCCCGGCCACGGGGGCGACTCGACCCTCGGTGCCGAGCGTGCGCACCTGCCCGGGTGGCGCGAGCGCGGCTGGTGAGAGCCGTCCGTCAGGCGGCGTGGCCGTCGCGGCCCGCCTCGGGCCCGTCGGTGGAGCCCAGGATGTCGCGGATGTCGCCGTAGGGCCACGAGCCCGGGCCGAGCACGGGCGGCAGCGCCCGCGCGGCGGGCTCGTCGGCCTCGGTGCGCGCGGTGACCGTGGGGGCCGCGGGCCGCTGCGCGGGCGCCACGGCGGCGGCCACCGGCAGCGCCGGACGCGACGGCTCGGCCGCCGAGCGGGTCAGGCCGTTGAGCGCGGCGAAGACCTCGAGCTCGGCCAGGTCCGGCACGGTGCCGTGGGCCAGGTGGGCGATGAGCTCCTCGTGGGACAGGTCGGCGGCCACCACGACCGCCAACGTGTGCACCCCGCGCTGCTGGATCCACATCCACATGGTCAGCGGCCGGATGCCCCGGCGGCGGGCCTTGGCCGAGAGGAGGCGGATCTCCTCCTCGGGCAGCTCGTGGACGCGCAGCAGCGTCTCGATGTCGCCGAGGTTCACCCGCTGGGGGTGCCGCTCGACGTAGCGCAGGCGCCGGGTGCGCTCACGGGACCGCTGCCGGTCGCCGAGCGGCGCCGCGGCGAGGCCGGCGGCGGTACAGACGAGCAGGACGACGAGGAGCACGGCGACGGTGGCCATGGGTGCCTCCGGGGGATCGGGGAGGGTGCGGACACCCATCTCAACGACATCCCTACCCCGGAGGAACTTGTTGCCAATCATTTGAGATTGCTGTCTAGACCGCCTCGGGCCACCCGCTCAGGGCGCGCAGCCCCTGGCAGAGCGGGATCCGGGAGGAGGGGCGGTTGTTACCGTCCTGTGGATTTAACGTGGCCATGGTGTGGCACCGGCCCCGTCGGCCCACCAGGACTCAGTGGTACGTCGCCCGCACGCTGTCGGTGACCGGGTGCGACTGGCAGGCCAGCCGGATGCCGTCGGCGAGGTCCTCGTCGTCGAGCACGTCGTTGTTCGTCATGCTCACCTCGCCCTCCAGCAGCCGCACCGCGCAGGCCGAGCACTCGCCCTCGCGGCACGAGAACGGCGCGGCCACGCCCTTGGCCTCCAGGTGGTCGAGCAGGGTGGTGCCGGGGGCCCAGTCGTCGAAGGAGTGGGTGGTGCCGTCGAGCTCGACCTCCAGCCGCACGGGTCCCCGCCCGACCTCGGTCTCGGCGTCGGTGTCGGTGACCTCGACCTGGGTCTCCCCCGCGCCGACGGCGTCGCCGAACGGGTTGCCGCCCAGCGAGACGAACTTCTCCTGGTGGCGGCGCGCGCGGGGGAAGTCGAGCTCGCGCAGGGCGGCGACGGTGGCCTTCATGAACGGGGCCGGGCCGCAGACGAAGGCGTCGCGATCGGCGTACGCCGCGGCGAAGGCGCGCAGCTGGGCCTGGTCGGGCAGGCCCTGCACCGACTCGAGCCAGTGCACGACCTGCAGCCGCTCGGGGTGCTCCCGGGCCAGGCGCGCCAGCTCGGCGGCGAAGATCACCGACCTCTCGTCGCGGTTGGCGTAGAACAGCACGATCCGTCCGGTGCCCCGGGCCAGCGCGGTGCGCAGGATCGACATGACCGGGGTCACGCCGCTGCCGCCGCCGAAGAGGAGCAGGTCGGCATCGAGGGAGGCCGGGGTGAAGATGCCGCTGGGGGGCAGCGAGCGGATGGTCGACCCGGGCCGCAGGTGGTCGCAGATCCAGTTCGAGGCGTAGCCCTCGGCGGTGCGCTTGACGGTCACGGTCAGCGGGCCGTCGTCGTGCGGGCTGGAGGACAGCGAGTAGCAGCGCGCGGCCACGCCGGTGCGGTCGGAGGGCACCGCGAGGGTCAGGAACTGCCCCGGCTTGTAGCGGAAGTGCTCCTCGGCGCCCTCGGGGACGCGGAACGAGATGGAGCGGGCGTCGGCGGTCTCCTCGACCACGTCGACGACCTCCAGGTCGAAGCTGTCGATGTCCACGCGCTCAGTATCCGTCCTCGGCCCCGACGGGGACCGCGCCGTCCCGCACAGCGGCCTCGATGCTCGCGGCCAGGCGCGAGCAGCCCTGCTGCAGGCCCCGCCCCGACGGGTCGCTGCCCCGCCGGGACAGCTCGGGGCAGTGCTCGCGCGCCGCGGTGCTCCACTGGACGGAGGTGTGGTGGTCGCTGTTCTTCTTCACACCGACCCGGGCCCGGCAGTCCAGGCAGTCGACCGGGGTCAGCCTGGCCGCGGTGTAGAGCCGCTGGTCCTCCAGCGTCTCGGGGCTGGTCGGCACGAACGAGGCCATCAGCTGCCTGTCATGACGCCGGGGTCCCCAGCCTGGTCCCCGGCCTGGCGGCGGGCCAGGTTCTCGGCCACCTCCTGCTGCCAGTACTCGTTGGCCAGCGTCGTGTCGACCTCGAACTCGAAGCGCTCGGTCATCTCGGGGGTGACGTCGGCGGCGTCGACGTAGAACTGCTCGTACCAGCGGCGCAGCTGGTAGACGGGGCCGTCCTCCTCGCAGAGCAGCGGGTTCTGCACCGGCACCTTGTTCTTCCAGATGGCGACGTCCTGGAGGAACCCGCTGCCGAACATGTCGGCGTACTTCGCGGCGATGAACTGCGCGGTGGCCTCGTCGAGCCCGTCAGGCTTCTTGACCGAGATGCCGTACTGGAGGGTGAAGGAGTCGGGCCCGGTCGGCACGTGGCAGTTGATCAGCACGACCTCGGTGCGGAAGCCCTTGTAGTCCACGTCGAGCCAGTTGATCATGTACGACGGTCCGTAGTAGGTCGCCTCGGACCTCAGGAAGAGGTCCTCGTCGCCGTAGCCGCCGCTCACGTCGGGGCGGCCCTTGGACTCCATGTACTGCGTGGCCCGCGGCCCCTCGAACACGTTGCGGAAGCTGGTCGGGAACGACAGGTGCACGTAGTAGAAGTGCGCCATGTCGACGACGTTGTCGATGAGCTCGCGGCAGTTGGAGCCCTCGATGGGCACGACCTCCCAGGCCCAGTCGGTGTAGGCGTCGGTGCCGATCCCGGGCAGCTCGGGCGGCAGCAGGTCGTGGTCGGGGGCGGAGCCCTCGGGGTCGTGCCAGATCAGCAGCTGGCCGTTGCGGACCTCCGTGGCGTACCGCTGGGTGCGGGCCCGCAGCGGCACGCGCTTGGCGTAGGGGATGGACTTGCAGCGCCCGTCGCCGCCCCAGCGCCAGTCGTGGAAGGGGCAGGCGATCTCGTCGCCCTTCACGCTGCCCTGCGAGAGGTCCCCGCCCATGTGGCGGCAGTAGGAGTCGAGCACGTTCAGCCCGCCCTGGGAGTCCTGCCAGACGACCAGCTGGCCGCCGAAGCCCTGGACGCGGTGCGGCAGGCCGTCGGCGAAGGTGCTCGCCAGTCCCAGGCAGTGCCACCCGCGCGCGTAGCGGTCGGGGGCGGTGCCCCGGTCGAGGAGGCGGGGGGTGCTGCTGGTCGTCCCGCTCATGGCGTCTCTCCAGTCGTGTCGGTGGACCAAAACGAGAACAGGTTATAGTTTTCTCCAGTGTGGCGCCAGCCACACCCGTCGCGACCCCGGCGAGCGGGACCCCACCGAAGCGGAGACCCACCATGCACCTGGCTCTCGAGCCCGAGCAGCTCGCCCTGCGCGAGGAGCTGCGCGAGTACTTCTCCGCGCTCGTCACCCCCGAGGTGCGGGCAGGGCTGTCGGCGGCGACCGGCGAGTTCGGCGAGGCCGGCGTCTACAAGGACGTGATCCGCCGGCTGGGCAGCGACGGCTGGCTGGGCATCGGCTGGCCCGCGGAGTACGGCGGGCAGGCACGCTCGATGGTCGACCAGCTGGTCTTCACCGACGTCGCGGCCGACTTCGGGGTGCCGATCCCCTACCTGACGCTCAACACCGTCGGTCCCACGATCATGCGCTACGGCAGCGAGGAGCAGAAGGAGTACTTCCTGCCCCGCATCCTGGCCGGCGAGCTGCACTTCTCGATCGGCTACTCCGAGCCCGGCTCGGGCACCGACCTCGCCTCGCTGCGCACCCGGGCGGTGCGCGAGGGCGACGAGTTCGTGATCAACGGCCAGAAGATGTGGACCTCGCTCATCCAGTACGCCGACTGGCTCTGGCTGGCCTGCCGCACCGACCCCGACCTGCCCAGGCACAAGGGCCTGTCGATGATCCTGGTGCCGGCCGACTCCCCCGGCTTCTCCTACACCCCGGTGCACACGGTGGCCGGCGTCGGCACCAGCGCCACCTACTACGAGGACGTGCGGGTGCCGGTGGGCAACCTCGTCGGCGAGCTCAACGGCGGCTGGTCGCTGATGACCAACCAGCTCAACCACGAGCGGGTCGCCCTGACCTCGTCGGCACCGCTGGTGCAGTCGCTGGCGCAGGTGCGCCGGTGGGCCCAGGAGACCAAGAACCCCGACGGGCAGCGCGTCGTCGACACCGAGTGGGTGCAGGTCGCGCTGGGCCGGGCGCACGCCCGCATCGAGATGCTGACCCTGCTGAACTGGAAACTGGCCTCCGACGCCGACCAGGGCGTCGACCTGTCCCCCGCCGAGGCGTCGGCCACCAAGATCTACGGCTCCGAGCTGGCCACCGAGGTCTACCGCTCGCTGATGGAGGTCGTGGGGCCCCAGGCGGGCCTGGCCGCCGGGTCGGCGGGCGCGGTCCTCGCGGGCCGGCTCGAGCGCTACCACCGCTCGGCGCTGGTGATGACCTTCGGCGGCGGCACCAACGAGATCCAGCGCGACATCATCGGCTACGTGGGCCTCGGCCTGCCGGCAGCGAAGAGGTAGGACCCATGGACTTCACCTTCACCCCCGAGCAGGACGAGGCGGCCGAGCTGGCCGCCCGCATCCTCGCCGACCGCACCGGCACCGAGCGCCTCAGGACCGTCGAGGCCGCCGGCGACCGCTTCGACCGCGACCTGTGGGCCGCCCTCGGCGAGGCCGGTCTGCTGTCCCTGGCCGTGCCCGAGCAGCACGGCGGGGCCGGCCTCGGCCTCGTCGAGCTGTGCCGCGTGCTCGTCGAGGTGGGCCGCCGGGTCGCCCCGGTGCCGCTGGCCACCCACGGCGCCGTCGCGCTGCTGCTGGCCGAGCACGCCGACGGCGTGCAGCAGGACCGCTGGCTGCCCGGCGCGGCCGACGGCACCACGGTGCTCGCCGCCGCGGTCTCCGAGGAGCGCAGCCACCTGCCCTCGCGCCCGGTCGTCCGCGCCGAGCCCGAGGGCGAGGGCTGGGTGCTCAGCGGCACCAAGGTGATGGTGCGCGCCGGCGGGGCGGCGGCGGCGTACGTCGTCAGCGCGAGCACGGACCAGGGTGCCGGGCTCTTCCTGGTCGAGGCCGGGACCACCGGGCTGCGCAGCGCGCCGGGGCGCACCAGCGACGGTGACGAGGTGGCGCGGCTCGACCTCGACCGCGCCCCCGCGCAGGCGGTCGGCACCCCCGGTGACGACGCGGCGACCCGGCTGGGCCGGCTGCTGACCGCGTGCACCGCCGCCGAGCTGCTGGGCGTCACGGAGGGCGCGCTGCACCTGACCGCCGGATACGCGAAGACCCGTGAGCAGTTCGGCCGCCCGATCGGTACCTTCCAGGCCGTCTCGCAGCGCCTGGCCGACGGCTACATCGACGTGCTCGGCCAGCGCCTGGTGCTCTGGTCGGCGGTGTGGCGCCTGGCCGAGGGCCTGCCCGCCGCGACCGAGGTCGCCGTCGCCAAGCTCTGGGCGGCCGACGCCGCGCACCGGCTGGCGCACACCACCGTCCACGTGCACGGCGGCGTCGGCATCGACCTCGACGGCGAGGCCCACCGCTACTTCACGACGGCCAAGCGCTTCGAGCTCGCCTTCGGCAGCGCCACCGAGCAGGCACTCAGCATCGGTCGCGCACTCGCGACCGAGCCGGCCTAGTCACCAGACCCGGGCCGGCACCACCCAGCACCACCCAGGAGCACCGAGGGAGAGGGAGCACGACATGGCGGAGACGGTGCAGCAGCTGCTGCGCGAGCGCCTCGAGGACGACGGACCGGCGATGGTGCACGGCGACCGGTCCTGGGCCTGGCGCCAGCACCTGGCCGAGGCCTCGGCCGAGGCGGCGGCGCTGGTCTCGGGGCTCGACCCCGACCGGCCGGTGCACGTGGGCACCCTGCTCGACAACGGCCCCGAGATGCTGCGCGCCATGGCCGGAGCAGGCCTGGGCGGCTACGTGCTGTGCGGGATCAACACGACCCGGCGCGGCGAGCCGCTGGCAGCCGACGTACGCCGCGCGGACTGCCAGGTGCTCCTCACCGACGCCGCGCACCTGCCGCTGGTCGAGGGCCTCGACCTCGGCGGGGCCCGCGTCGTCGACGTCGGCTCCGAGGGGTGGGCCGACGAGGTGGCCGCGGCGGGGCCGCTGGTGCCGCACCGCGAGGTGGGCGCCATGGACACGATGATGATGATCTTCACCAGCGGCACCAGCGGCGACCCGAAGGCGGTGCAGGTCCCGCACATCCTGCCCGTCTTCTCGGGCCTCGACCTGGTCGGCCGCTTCTCGCTCGGGCCCGACGACGTCTGCTACCTGGCGATGCCGCTGTTCCACTCCAACGCGGTGGCCGCCGGCTGGGCGGTGGCGCTGACCTGTGGCGCCACGATGGTGCCGGCCACCTTCTCGGCCTCGCGGTTCCTCGACGACGTCCGCAAGCACGGCGTCACCTACATGAACTACGTCGGCAAGCCGCTGGCCTACGTGCTGGCCACGCCCGAGCGCGACGACGACGCCGACAACACGCTGCGCGCGGCCTTCGGCAACGAGGCCAGCGACCGCGACATCGACGACTTCGCACGCCGCTTCGGCTGCCGCGTCGTCGACGGCTTCGGCTCCACCGAGCTGGCCATCATCATCCAGCGCGAGGACGGCACCCCGCTGGGCTCGGTGGGCAGGGGCGCCGACGGCGTGGCGATCTACGACAGCGAGCACGTGACCGAGTGCGCGGTCGCGGTCTTCGACGAGCACGGCGCGCTGACCAACGCCGACGAGGCGGTCGGCGAGCTGGTCAACACCCAGGGCCGCGGCTACTTCTCGGGCTACTACAACGACCCGCAGGCCGACGACGAGCGGATGCGCCACGGCATGTACTGGTCGGGCGACCTGGCCTACCGCGACGCCGACGGCTGGATCTACCTCGCCGGGCGCACCGCCGACTGGATGCGCGTGGACGGCGAGAACCTGGCCGCCGGGCCGATCGAGCGGATCCTGCAGCGCCTCCCGGGCCTGAGCCGGGTGGCGGTGTACGCCGTCCCCGACGAGCGGGTGGGCGACCAGGTGATGGCCGCGATCGTGCTCGAGGACGAGGCCCGGCTCACGCCCCAGGAGCTCGAGGAGTTCCTCGCCGCCCAGCCCGACCTCTCCCCCAAGGCGTGGCCGCGCTACGTGCGCCTCAACGACGACCTGCCCTCGACGGCGACCAACAAGGTGCTCAAGCGCGAGCTGGTCGCCCAGGGAGTCAGTGCCGGCGGCGGCACGCTCTGGACGCGCGAGGAGCGCGGGCGCGCCTACGCGTGAGGAGCGGCCTCAGCCGCGGACCTTCTCGAGGCCGGCGACGGCCTCGTCGAAGCCGGCGACCAGCTCGGCCATCACCTCGGCGACCGGGCGCACCTGGTTCATCCGGCCCACGATCTGCCCGACGGGCATCGCGACGACGTCGGGGTCGCCGGAGGCGTTGATCCGGTTGTGGGCGTCGGAGACCAGCAGGTTCTGCAGGGGCATCGGCAGCGGCGCCGGGGCACCCTCCTGCGCCCAGGCCTCGGTCCAGCGGGTCTTGAGCAGCCGCGCGGGCTTGCCGGTGTAGACCCGGCTGCGCACGGTGTCGCTCGAGGTGGCGCGCAGGAACGCGGTCTCCCAGCCGGCGCTGCTAGACAGCGAGCGGTACTCCTCGGTGCCGAGCCAGATCGAGCCGGTCCACACGCCCTGGGCGCCCAGCGCCAGCGAGGCCGCGACCTGGCGTCCAGAGCCGATGCCGCCGGCCCCGAGCACCGGCACGTCGGGCCCGACGGCGTCGACGATGTCGGGGGTCAGCACCATGCTGGCGATCTCGCCGGTGTGCCCGCCGGCCTCGTAGCCCTGGGCCACGATGATGTCGACGCCGTTGGCGACGTGGCTGGTCGCGTGCTTGGCCGCGCCGGCCAGGGCCGCGACCGCGACCCCGTGCTCGTGGCACTTCTCGATGACGTCGACCGGGGGCGAGCCCAGTGCGTTGGCGATGAGCACCGGACGGTGTGCCAGCGCGATGTCGAGGTGCGAGCGGGCCACCGAGTGCAGCCACCCGAGCACGCCCTCGCGGCCCTCGCCCTCGGGCAGCGGCGGCACGCCCAGCTTGAGCAGCGTCTCGTCGACGAACCGGCGGTGCTCCTCGGGGATCATCGCCCCCAGGTCGAGCGAGGAGCCCTCGGTCGGCACCTTCATCGGCATCACGATGTCGACGCCGTAGGGCTTGCCGTCGGTGTTGTCGTCGAGCCAGCTCAGGGTGCGCTCGAGCTCGTCGGTGTCGTTGAACCGCACGCAGCCCAGCACGCCGAGCCCGCCGGCGCGCGAGACCGCGGCCGCGACGTGCTCGGAGGGGGTGAAGGCGAAGATCGGGTGCTCGATGCCGAAGCGGTCGCAGAGGGGGGTGCGCACGGGGGTCTCCTGGTCCGGGGGGGTCAGACCGACGCGACGCTGGCGTCGGTGATCATCTTCTTGGCCGCGACGTACTGCGCCTTGCCGGTGGCGTTGCGGGGCACGCGGTCGACGAGCGTGAGGTGGCGCGGCAGCTTGTAGCCGCTGAGGTGCGCGCGCAGGTGCTCGCGCAGCTCGTCGAGCTCCAGGCTCGCGCCCTCGCGCAGCTCGCACACCGCGGCCACCGCCTGGCCGTAGGTCTCGTCGGGGATCCCGACCACCAGCACGTCGTACACGGCCGGGTGGCCCTTGATGGCCATCTCGACCTCCTCGGGGAAGACCTTCTCGCCGCCCGTGTTGACGCAGTTCGAGCCGCGGCCCAGCAGCGTGATGCGGTTGTCGGTCTCGATGCGGGCGAAGTCGCCGGGCACCGAGTAGCGCTCGCCGTCGATCTCGATGAAGGTGGCGGCCGACTTCTCGGGGTCCTTGTAGTAGCCGACGGGCACCGAGCCGCCGCGGCCGAGGCGGCCGGTGCGGCCGACGTCCTCGGTCATGTCGAGGAGGCGCCCGTCCTCGCCGATGACGACGCTGCGTGGCCCGAGGCCGATGACCGGGCCGTCGGTGCTGATGTGGTCCTTGTCCTGCATCCCCATCCCCTGGAAGCCGGTCTCGGAGGCGCCCACCGAGTCGGTGAAGATGGCGTCGGGGAAGGCCTCCATCCAGCGCTGCTTGATGGGGTGGCTGAAGATCGCGGCGCTGCTGGAGATCGCGAAGAGGCTCGAGGCGTCGTACGCCGTGCCGGTCGCGGCCTGGCGCTCGTACTCCTCGATCAGCGGGCGGGCCATCGCGTCGCCGGTCATGAAGATGAGCTGCACCTTGTCCTGCTCGATGACCTCCCAGGTGCGGCGGGCGTCGAACTTGGGCTCGAGCACTGTGAGGTGGCCGGCGAAGAGGTGCATGAGCAGGCCCGCCTGGGCCCCGCCGTGCATGAGCGGGCTGAGCGGGAAGGTGACCATCCGCGGGTCGGTGGCCTGCTTGGACTGGTCGTGCTCCTCCAGCTCGGCGCCGGTGTAGAAGTCGATGCCGCCGCCGAGCACCCGCCAGAAGTCCTCGTGGCGCCACATCACGCCCTTGGGGAACCCGGTCGTGCCGCCGGTGTAGATGATGTGCAGGTCGTCGGGGCTGCGCTCGGCGAAGTCGCGCTCGGCGCTGTGGCCGGCCACCGCCTCCTCGAGCGTCACGCCGCCGAAGGACGTCAGGTCGCTGTCGTCGTCGGGCGCCCCCACGTCGCGGATCGCGACGTAGGTGCGCAGCCGCTCGTGCTGCGGGGCGCAGGCCGCGACGAGCGGCGCGTAGGTGCGCTCGTGGACCAGGGCCACGAGGTCGGCGTTGTCGAAGAGGTAGTTGAGCTCGCTCTCGACGTAGCGGTAGTTCACGTTGATGCTGACGGCGCGGATCTTGAGGACCGCCAGCACCGCCACGACGTGGTCGATGGAGTTCTTGGCGTACACCCCGACGTGCTGGCCGGGCTCGACGCCCTGGGCCTGCAGGTGGTGGGCCAGGCGGTTGGCCCGGGCCTCCAGGTCGGCGTAGGTCGCCACCTCGTCGCCGAGCTTGACGGCAGGGTTCGCGGGGACGACGTCGACGGCGTGCTCGAAGAGGTCAGCTATGTTCTTGGCCACATCGCGAGACTAGAACACGTTCTCGTTCTTGGCTAGAGTCTCTCGACATGACCGCCCAGAGCGACTCTTCGACCGCCCCCGACGGCCCCGACGGCACCGCTGAGCAGCCGCACTGCCTGGTCGAGCAGGAGGGCCACGTCCTCACCGTCACCATGAACCGGCCCGAGCGCCGCAACGCCCTGTCGGGGCAGATGCTGCGGATCATGGAGCAGGCCTGGGACCGGGTGAACTCCGACGACGAGATCCGGGTCTGCATCCTGACCGGTGCCGGCGGCTACTTCTGCGCCGGCATGGACCTGCAGGCCGCCGACGAGAAGCCGCCCTCCGAGAGCTTCGAGTCGGGCGAGTACGACCCCACGGTGATCAAGGGCCTGCTCAAGGGCTTCCGACTCACCAAGCCGCTGGTCGCCGCCGTCGAGGGCCCGGCCATCGCCGGCGGCACCGAGATCCTGCAGGGCACCGACATCCGGGTGGCTGGCGAGTCCGCGAGGTTCGGGGTGGCCGAGGCCCGCTGGTCGCTCTACCCGATGGGCGGCTCCGCCGTCCGGCTCCCGCGCCAGGTCCCCTACACGCTCGCGGCCGAGCTGCTGCTCACCGGTCGCACGCTGCGCGCGCCCGAGGCCAAGGAGCTCGGCCTCATCGGCCACGTCGTACCCGATGGCCAGGCGCTGGCCAAGGCCCGCGAGCTGGCCGACCTGGTCGCCGCCAACGGCCCGCTGGCCGTGCAGGCGATCCTGCGCACGATGCGCGACTCCGAGGGCAGGCACGAGGACGACTGCTGGGCCGACGACGCCCGCGTGGGCGCGGCCGTCTTCTCCTCCGACGACGCCAAGGAGGGTCCGCGCGCCTTCCTGGAGAAGCGGGCACCCCGCTTCACCGGCCGCTGACGCGGGGCGGCGCCGCGGTCCTCGTTGGGCTCGGTCTGGCTCAGCCGACGGCGCGCTCTCCCGTCCAGTACTGCGCGCGCAGCGCCTTCTTGTCCGGCTTGCCGAGCCCGGTCAGGGGCAGCGCGTCGGTCGCCACCACCTGCTTGGGCACCTGCACCGAGCCCTTGCGGTCCTTGACCAGCTGCTGGATCTCGGCGACCACCTCGTCGGTGAGCTCGCACCCCTCGCGCAGCACGACGATCGCGGTGACGGCCTCGCCGAACTTCTCGTGCGGCGTGCCGATCACGCCGACCTGCGCGATCGCCGGGTGCTCGGCGACGACGTCCTCGACCTCGCGCGGGAAGACGTTGAAGCCGCCGGTGACGATCATGTCCTTGGTGCGGTCGACGATGTACCAGAAGCCGTCCTCGTCCTCGCGGGCCACGTCGCCGGTGTGCATCCAGCCGTCGCGGAAGGTCTCTGCCGTGACCTCGGGCAGCTTCCAGTAGCCGCCGGCCAGCAGCGGGCCGGCGACGCAGATCTCCCCCGGCTCGCCGGGCGCCACCGGCCGGCCGTCCTCGCCGAGCAGGGCGGTGCGCAGGAAGGCCGACGGCCGCCCGCAGGAGGCCAGCCTCCGCTCGTCGCCGCTCACGTGGTCGTCCTTGGCCAGGTAGGTGATGACCATCGGCGCCTCGGACTGACCGTAGTACTGCGCGAAGACCGGTCCGAAGCGGTCGATCGCCTCCCGCAGCCGGACCGGGTTGATCGCCGAGGCGCCGTAGTAGACGGTCTCGAGCGACGAGAGGTCGCGGGTGCGGGAGTCGGGGTGGTCCATCAGCGCGTAGAGCATCGAGGGCACCAGCATCGTGGCGGTGATGCGCTGCTCCTCGATGGTGCGCAGCACCTCGGCGGGGTCGAACCTGCCGAGGACGAAGAGGGTGCCGCCCTTCATCACCGTCGGCACGAAGAACGCAGCGCCGGCGTGCGAGAGCGGGGTGCACATCAAGAAGCGCGGCGACTCCGGCCACTCCCACTCCGCCAGCTGCACCTGGGTCATCGTGGTCATCGCCTGCGCGGTGCCCACGACGCCCTTGGGCCTGCCCGTGGTGCCACCGGTGTAGGTGACGGACACGACGTGGTCGGGCGCCAGCGTGGCCGCCTCCAGGCGACGTGGCTCGCAGTGCTCCGCGGCCGCGGCGAGGTCGTGGCCGACGTGGGCCAGCTCGTGCGGCACCGGGCCGATGGTCAGCACCTTCTCGAGCCGGGGGCACCTCTCGAGCAGCCCCAGCGCCCGCTCGACGAACATCGGCTGCGGGTCGATGGTCAACGTGGTGATCTCGGCGTCGTTGATGACGTAGGCGTGGTCCTCGAGCGAGCCGAGCGGGTGCAGCGACGTGCGCCGGAAGCCCTGGGTCTGCCCCGCGCCGATGATGAACAGCACCTCGGGCCGGTTCAGCGCCAGCAGGGCGCCGGCGGTGCCGCGCCCCGCCCCGAGCGCCTCGTAGGCCTGCACGTACTGGCTGATCCGGTCGGCGACCTCCCCGCCCGTGAGGATCACGTCGCCGAGGTGCATGACCGGGCGGTCGCGGTGGCGCTTGAGGGCGGCCGCCATCAGGTGGCCGTTGTGGGTGCCGGTGCGCAGGTCGGAGTCGCTCATGGCGCCGAGACTAGAACGTGTTCCAGTTCTGCGCCAGGGGACATTCCCCGTTGGTCGAGCAGCGAGGGCCGAAGGCTCGAGCGACGCCGAGACCCAGCGAGCACACGGCGTACGGCGACCACGACGGTCACCGGGTCTCGGCGACGTTCCTCGCTGGCGCTCGTCACTGCTCGACCAACGACCACCGCCGTTGGTCGAGCAGCGGCGGTCAGGGGGTGAGGGGGGCGACGCAGACGGCGATCATGCCGGGGCCGACGTGGGCGCCCAGGACCGCTCCGAGCTCGCCGCACCACAGCTCGCGGCCGCCGAGCTGGTCGGCGAGCCGCTCGCGGAGGTGGTCGGCGAGCACCTCGGCGCGCTCGGGGTTGGCCAGGTGGGCGACGTAGACGTCGACCTGGGTCTCGCCGGCCGCCTCGACGGCCAGCTCCTCGAGCCGGGCCAGCGCCCGGGCGGAGGTGCGCACCCGCTCCAGGGAGTCGACCCGTCCGTCGTCGATGCGCAGCAGCGGCTTGACCGCCAGCGCCCCGCCGAGCAGCGCCGCGGCCGCGCCGATGCGCCCGCCGCGGCGCAGGTACTCGAGGGTGTCGACGTAGAACAGCGAGGCGGTGGCCTCGGCGCGCGCCCGCGCGGCGTCGGCGGCCTCCTGGGCCGAGCCGCCGGCGGCAGCGACGCGCGCGGCGGCCAGGGCGGCGTACCCGGTGCCGATGCCGACCTGGCGGGTGTCGACGCAGACGACCGGCAGCGGCGCCTCGCGCGCTGCGAGCTGGGCGGACTCGTAGGTGCCGCTCATCTCGCCCGACAGGTGCACCGACACGACCGCGCTCGCGCCCGCGGCGTGGGCCTTCTCGTAGGCCTCGAGCATCACCGCCGGCGAGGGCCGCGAGGTCGAGACCGGGGTGTACTCGCGCAGCGCCTGCGCGACCCGGTCGGGCGTCGCGCCCTCGGAGCCCTCGTCGAGCACCTGGGCGCCGATCACCACCTGCAGCGGCACGACGACCAGTCCGTGCTCGGCCACCGCCTGCGGGGGCAGGCTCGCGGTGGAGTCGGTGACGACGACGACCGGGCCCTCGCCGGCTGCGGGCTTGCTCACGCCGTCACCTTGTCAGACGACGATGTTGACCAGCTTGGGCGCGCGCACGACGACCTTGCGCACGACTGCCCCGTCGAGGGCGCGCTGCACGTCGGCGTCGGCCATCGCCAGCTGCTCGAGGTCGGCCTCGGAGATCTCCGGGGAGACCTCGAGGCGGGCCTTGACCTTGCCCTTGACCTGCACCACCGCGGTGACGGTCTCCTGCACCAGCAGCGACTCGTCGACCACGGGCCAGCCGGCGCGGGCGACGGTGGGCTGGTGGCCCAGGCGCTCCCACATCTCCTCCGCGACGTACGGTGCGACCAGCGACAGCAGGATCGCCACCGCCTCCACGGCCTCGCGCACCGCCGGGTCGGCGCCGCCCGGGCCCGAGTCGATGGCCTTGCGGGTGGTGTTGACCAGCTCCATGGTGCGCGCGACCAGCACGTTGAAGCGCTGGGTCTCCACCAGCTCGGTGGCCTCCGCGACGGTGCGGTGCACGGCCTGGCGCAGCGCGGTGTCGCCGGCGGCCGGGTCGGTGCCCGGCTCGCTGGTGACGTCGCCGGACAGGCGCCAGGCACGCTGCAGGAACTTCAGCGACCCGCCGGGCGACATGTCGGCCCAGTCGATGTCGGCCTCGGGCGGCCCGGCGAAGACCATGGTCAGGCGGATCGCGTCGACGCCGAACGCGTCGATCATCTCGCCCAGGTCGACACCGTTGCCCAGCGACTTCGACATGCCGCGACCCTCGTTGATGACCTCGCCCTGGTTGAGCAGCGCGCTGAAGGGCTCGGTGAAGTCGATCATGCCCATGTCGTGCAGCACCTTGGTGAAGAAGCGGCTGTAGAGCAGGTGCAGGATCGCGTGCTCGACGCCGCCGACGTACTGCGCGGCGGGCATCCAGTCGCGCACCGCCTGCGGGTCGAACGGGCCGTCGGTGAACTGCGGGGAGCAGTAGCGGAAGAAGTACCACGACGAGTCGACGAAGGTGTCCATCGTGTCGGAGTCGCGCTTCGCGGCGCCCCCGCAGGTCGGGCAGGACACGTTGACCCAGTCCTCGGCCGCGGCCAGCGGCGAGACGCCCTTGGGCTTGAGGTCGGAGCCCTTGAGGTCGGGCAGCTCGACGGGCAGCTGGTCCTCGGGCACCGGCACCTCGCCGCACGCCTCGCAGTGGATGATCGGGATCGGCGCGCCCCAGTAGCGCTGGCGGCTCAGCAGCCAGTCGCGCAGGCGGAAGTTGACGGTGCCGGTGCCGGTGCCGCGCTCCTCCAGCTGCTCGATGATGCGCGCGATGCCGGCGGCCTTGTCGCCCAGCCCGTCGAGCGGGCCGCTGTTGACGTAGGTGCCGTCGCCGGTGGTGGCCTCGTAGGTCTCCTCCGGGTTCGGCTCGCCGGTGTCGACGACGCGGCGCACCGGCAGCCCGAACTGCTTGGCGAAGTCGAGGTCGCGCTGGTCGTGGGCCGGCACCGCCATGATCGCGCCGGTGCCGTAGTCGGCCAGCACGTAGTCGGCCGCCCACACCGCGATCTGCTCGCCGGTCACCGGGTTGGTGGCGGTGACGCCGAGGTCGACGCCGGTCTTGGGCCGGTCGGTGGCCAGGCGGTCGATGTCGGAGGAGCGGCGCACCTCGTCGACGTACGCCGTCAGCGACTCGGCGCGCTCGGGCGCGACGATCTCGGCGGCGAGCCTGGCGTCGGCGGCCACCACCATGAAGGTCGCGCCGTGCAGGGTGTCGGGGCGGGTGGTGAAGACCGTGACGGTGCGGGTCTCCCCCGAGGCCAGGGTGATCTCGAAGTCGACGTGCGCACCCTCGGAGCGGCCGATCCAGTTGCGCTGCATCGCCAGCACCTTGGAGGGCCATGTGGCCTCCAGCGGCTCCATGTCGTCGAGCAGGCGCTGGGCGTAGTCGGTGATCTTGAAGTACCACTGCGACAGCTCGCGCTTGGTGACCACGGCGCCGCAGCGCTCGCAGGCCCCGTTGACGACCTGCTCGTTGGCCAGCACGGTCTGGTCGTTGGGGCACCAGTTGACCGGCGAGAACTTGCGGTAGGCCAGGCCCCGCTCGCGGAACTTCAGGAACAGCCACTGGGTCCAGCGGTAGTACTCCGGGTCGGAGGTGTTGAGCCGGCGCGACCAGTCGAAGCTGATCGCGTAGCGCTTGAACGACTCGGCCTGGGTCTCGATGTTGGCGTAGGTGAAGACGGCCGGGTTCTCGTCGCGCTTGATCGCGGCGTTCTCGGCCGGCAGGCCGAAGGAGTCCCAGCCGATCGGGTTGAGCACGTCGTGCCCGCGCTGCCACCAGTAGCGCGCGACGACGTCGTGCAGCGCCATCACCTCGGCGTGGCCCATGTGCAGGTCGCCCGAGGGGTAGGGGAACATCGTCAGCGCGTAGCGCTTCTCGGCGCCGGGGGCCGCGGAGCCGGCGCGGAACGGGTCGAGGTCGTCCCAGACCTTGCGCCACTTGTCCTGCACCGCGACGACGTCGTACGTCGCCGCCTCGGGGGCGCCGTCGTCGCTGCGGTCGGTGGGTCGCTCGCTCATCTGGGTCTCTCTCACGTCTGGTGGCCGGCGTGTGGGCCGCCGCTGGTCCCGGGCACAAAAAAACCCCTCGTGGCGAGGGGCAGCCGCGTCGAGTCGTCGTCGACGCGGCTAGGCAAGGAGCAGGGCGTGCTGCATGTGGGCAGTCTAGCGCCCGCCGCCCGGCAGGTGGAACCAGCCGGGCGACGGGCGCCGTGGAGGTGCGGGGCTCAGCGGTCGCGGAAGGCGACGACGACCGAGGGCCGCGGGAAGTCGTCGGTGTGCGGCCAGGTGGAGGCCTGGTCCTCGAAGGTGGCCCCGTCGACCTCACCGGGGTGCTGCACGGCCACCCACAGCGAGCGGTTGGCGTCGGTGAGCAGCGGACCGCACGCCTCGGCACCGCGCGGGACGGTGAGGAACTGGGTGACGTTGCCGCGCTGGGCGCCGGCGACCGGCACCCGGAAGACGCCGTCGTTGGAGCCCAGGGCGTTGCCGTCGGTGGAGATCCACAGGTTGCCGCGGTCGTCGAAGGCGACGTTGTCGGGGCACGAGATCGGGCTGACCTTCGTCTTGTCGAAGCCGGCGAAGTAGGTCTCCGGCGCCTCGGGGTCGCCGCAGACGAGCATCAGGTCCCAGGTGAAGGTGCTCGCGCCGTGGTCGGAGCCGGCCGGGCTCATCTCCAGCACGTAGCCGTTGCGGTTGCCCGAGGCCGGGGTGAGCGGGGCGCCCACGGAGGAGCGCACCATCGACGAGGTCAGCGGGTTCGCCTCGTCGGGCGGGAACGTCGAGCCGCGCTGGGAGTTGTTGGTCAGCGCGGCGTAGACCTTGCCGTTGACCGGGTTGGGCTCGACGTCCTCGGGCCGGTCCATCCGCGTCGGGGCGACCTGGTCGGCGGCCAGGCGGGTGAAGAGCAGCACGTCGGCGACGCTCATCCCGGGCACGAACGAGGTCGTCTCGTCGCACAGCGCGATCCACTCGCCGGTGCCGTCGTGCTCGCCGTCCTCGGTGCCGTCGCCGACGAGCCTGGCGACGTAGAGCGTGCCCGCGGTCAGCAGCGTCCTGTTGTGCCGGCGCGCCTTGGCCGAGGGCCCCGTGCGCATCGAGTCGCGCGAGACGAACTTGTAGAGGTAGTCGCCGCGCTCGTCGTCGCCCATGTATGCCACCGCGCGGCCGTCGCGGGTCAGCGCCACGTTGGCGCCCTCGTGCTTGAAGCGGCCCAGCATCGTGTGCTTGACCGGCGCCGCGTCCGGGTCGTAGGGGTCGAGCTCGACGATCCAGCCGAAGCGGTGCGGCTCGTGCGGCTCGGCGGCCAGGTCGAAGCGCGGGTCGACGGCGCTCCAGCCCCGCCCCGAGCCGGTGATGCCGTAGCGGGCGTAGGCCTCGGTGTAGCGCTCGTCGCGCTGCTGGCCCTCGGGCAGGTCGAAGTACTGGTTGAAGTTCTCCTCGCCCGAGAGCACCGTGCCCCAGGGGGTGGTGCCGCCGGCGCAGTTGTTGAGCGTGCCCAGCACGGTGGTGCCGCTGGGGTCGGCGCTGGTGCGCAGCCGCTCGTCGCCGGCCGCGGGGCCGTCGAGCACGAAGGCGGTGTCGATGTGCACGCGGCGGTTGTAGCGGGTCTTCTTCAGGCTCTTGACGCGCCGCCAGGACCCGGCGCGCGAGCCGCGCCGGATCTCCACGACCGACATGCCGTGGTTGGCCATCGCGATCGCGGTGATCTCGGCGTCGGTGTAGACGCCCTCGGGGAACATCAGCGCCTCGTCGGTGTACTCGTGGTTGACCACGAGCAGCGAGCGGTCCTTGCGGTCGCGCTTGGCGTCGCGCAGCGGCAGCACCCCGACGTAGTCGCAGTTGTAGCCGAACTGCTGCTTGGCGGCCTCCGGGCTCTGGCGGCGCGCGTCGAAGGCGGGCGCGCCGGCCACGACCCCGTCGCCCCAGCGGATGACCACGTCGTGGTCGAAGCCGGAGGGGGTCACGACCGCGTCGCGGCGGTTGGGGCGCACGGGGGTGAACGCGGCGGTCGCCAGGTCGCCGGAGACCGGGCGGGCCGCGACGCCGGGCTCGGCAGCGGCGGGGGCCACCGCCGCAGCCGCCAGGGTGCCGCCGAGCACCATCACCCCGGAGCCGGCGGCGGCGCCCTTGAGCACCGAGCGGCGGGCCACGGCCTTGGCGATCTCGTCCTGCACGTGGCCGTGGCCGGTGCGGTTGGGCTCGGGGTGGTCGCAGGCGTTGCCGCAGCGGTACTGGCAGGTCATGGCGGGTGGCTCCTGGGTCGAGGGGGTCCTACGCGCCAGCGAACCTAGGGACGCTGCGAGAGCCCGTCGCGACGCTGCGGTGACACCTCGCCGTCGGATCGGTGAACGCCGGGTGCCCGAGCCCGACGGGCCGCGCTGGGCGGCCCTCCGGTCCAGCGCCGGTGGGCGTGCACCAGCGCCGCGGGCTCGGCGTACCCCAGGCGGGCGGCGACGTCGGCGACCGGCAGCCCGGCGCGCAGCAGGTCGGCGGCCAGCGCGCGGCGTACCTCGTCGAGCAGCGCGCGGTACGACGTGCCGGCGGCGACGAGCTGGCGGCGCAGGGTGCGGTCGGTGCGGCCCAGGGCCGCGGCCACCACCGCCATCGGGGCGCCGTCGGCCAGGCGCTGGGTGATCAGCACCCGCACCTGCTGGGGCAGCCCGGAGGCGCTGCGCCGGTCGGCGGCCAGGTCGCGGCAGACCGCCTCGGCGAGGGCGCGGCGACGGTCGTCGCCGCTGGCCAGCGGCCGGTCGAGCTCGGTGGCGGCGAAGCGCAGCACCGCCCGGTGGGGGCCCACGTCGAGGTGCGCGCCGACCCCGCCCGGCAGCAGCGAGTCGAGCACGGTGCGCACCGCCGTCGCGTCGCGCGCCACCAGGAAGGCCCGCACGTCGGCGGGCAGCGCGCTGCCGTCGAGCTCGGCGACCACGTCGTCGCCGACGACCTCGACGCGCGGCACCACGAAGGCGTAGCTGAGGTCGAAGAAGCGCAGCGCCACCGTCACCACGTCGAGCAGGGTGCGGCTGGTCATCAGGGCGAAGCCCAGCGCCCCGAAGGTGCCCACGTCGTACGCCGCCCCCACGGCGGCGCCCGCGCCGGGGGCCCGCTGGCGCAGGGCGCGCACGACCCGCAGTTCCTGCGCGGCGGTCACCTCGCGCACCCCGCCCGGCCCGAGGTCGTCGAGCCGCAGCCCGGTGCCGAGCAGGAGCGCGGCCGGGTCGTGGCCGCGGGCGCCGGCCCAGCGCAGCAGGTGGCGCACCCCGTCGGCCGAGCGCGGCACGTCGGGGCCGGCAGCCTGCGCGGGAGGCAGCGGGCGGGTCATGTCCGCTATTGTCAACTCGATTGCGCCGGATGTCTCCCCGCGGCGGCCCGCCGGCCCTAGCGTCCTGGGCATGACCTCCCCTGACCCGTCCGCCTCACCCGCCCCGTCCTCCCCCGGCCCCGCCGTCCGGTCGCCGCGCGTCGTCGTGGTCGGCGCCGGCTTCGGCGGCCTGGGCGTCGTGCACGCGCTGCACGAGCAGGGCGTCACCGACGTGACCGTGCTGGAGCGCGCCGACGAGGTCGGCGGCGTGTGGCGCGAGAACACCTACCCCAACGCGGCCTGCGACGTGCCGTCGCCGCTCTACTCCTGGTCGTGGTCGCCCAACCTGGCCTGGGGCCGCCGCTACTCCCCGCAGCCCGAGATCCTCGACTACATCCGGCGCACCGCGGCCGAGCACGGCCTGCTCGACGCCGTGGTCACCGGCACCACCGTGACCGGCGCGCGCCACGACGGCGAGGCGTGGCAGGTCTCGACCGAGGTGGACGGCGCGGCCGGGCCGACGTACGCCGCCGACGTGCTGGTGCTGGCCACCGGCCAGCTCTCCGAGCCGGTGGTGCCCGATCTGCCGGGCCGCGACGACTTCGCCGGGCCGACCTTCCACTCCGCGCAGTGGCGCCACGACGTCGACCTGGCCGGGAAGCGGGTCGCGGTGGTCGGCACCGGCGCCAGCGCGATCCAGTTCGTGCCCGGCATCGCCGACGAGGTCGCCTCCCTCACCGTCTTCCAGCGCTCGGCGCCCTACGTGGTGCCCAAGCCCGACCAGGCCTACTCGGCGCGCCACCACGCGCTCTTCCGGCGCCTGCCCGGCACCCTGGCCGCCGAGCGGCGCACGGTCTTCTGGCTCACCGAGCAGCTCAACGGGGCCCTGGCCGGCGAGAGCCGGCTCTCGAAGCCGATGACCAAGGCGCTCGAGGCCGCCTGGCGCGCCCACCTGCGGCTCACCGTCAAGGACGCCGGCCTGCGCTCGCGGCTGGTGCCGGACTACCCGCTGGGCTGCAAGCGGCTGCTCTTCTCCAACGACTGGTACCGCACCCTCGACCGCGACCACGTCGACGTGGTCACCGGGCCGGTCACCGGCGTGGAGCCCGGCGGTGTGCGTGCCGGCGACGGCACCCTGCACGAGGCCGACGTGCTGATCTGGGGCACCGGCTTCGCGGCCACCGACTTCCTGCGCGGGCTCGACGTGGTCGCCCCCGACGGCACCCGGCTGGGCGACGTCTGGGCCGACGGCGCCCGGGCCCACCTGGGCATGGGCGTGCCCGGCTTCCCCAACCTGTTCAGCATCTACGGCCCCAACACCAACCTCGGCGGCAGCTCGATCATCGCGATGATGGAGGCCCAGGCGGGGTACGTCGCGCAGGTCGCGCGCCGCCTCGCCGACGGCCGGGCCCGGGCCCTGGCCCCGCGCCCGGAGGTCTGGGAGGCCTTCGACACCGAGATGCAGTCGCGGCTGGGCGAGAGCGTGTGGGCCGGGTGCACCAGCTGGTACACCGACGGGCCGCGGATCACCACCAACTGGCCGGGCCTGGTCGCGGAGTACCAGCGCCGCACCGCCACCGTCGACTGGTCGGAGCTCGAGGAGGTCGGTTGACCAGCAGCCGAGCGGCCGGCGGGGGCGCCGGCCGGGGTTGGTACGGTCCTGCTGCCAGTCACGCCTCCCCCGGGGAGGCCAGGGAACCCGGTGCGACTCCGGGACTGACGCGCAGCGGTGTGGGTGACGGGCGGGACACGTGGCACCTGCGGGTGGCACAGCCACTGGGCCCCGGCCCGGGAAGGCGTCCTGGCCCGGTCGAACCCGAGTCCGAAGACCTGCTGGCCCTCACGGCACCCGCCGGGAGGTCACCACGGGCTCCGCGCACGGGCCCCGACCTCGAAGGAAACGATGGTCGACGTCGCCGTCCCCCGAACCCACTCCCCCTCCTCATCCC